>JAQSCR010000392.1 GCA_029945495.1 Pseudolabrys sp.
GGATAGTGCCGTTTGATCCAGAACCACAAGCATGTCCGCTCTGTCCGGCAACCCTCTGGCGATTTCGTATCAGAACGGCTAAAGCGCCAGCCTTGAATGCACTATGCGCAGCTCGCGTCAGGCGCGGATTGATAACGCAACGGGGAGAGTTTCGTGATGTCGAAAAACGCACAGAAAATTGGTTGGATCGGCGTCGGCCGTATGGGTTTCCAGATGGCGGAACGCCTAGCCAAGGCGGATTACGACATCACCATCTGGAACCGCACCAAGTCGAAGGCCGAGCCGCTGACCAAGATCGGCGCCAAGGTGGTCGACAAGCCTGTCGATCTGGCCGGCGTCGACATGCTGTTCGCCATCGTGTCGGAGGGCAAGGACCTCGAAGAGGTCTATTTCGGCAAGGACGGCATCGTCACCAACGCGAAAGGTCAATTGCCGAAGACCTTCGTCGACTGCTCGTCGATCTCGGTCGACGATTCGGTGCGCATCCGCGCGCGGCTGAAGGAACACGGCATCGATTTCGTCTGCGCGCCGGTGTCGGGCAATGCTCGCGTCATCAGTGCAGGCAAGCTGTCGGCGGTGGTATCGGGGCCGGAAGCCGCGGCCAAGGCGGCGATGCCGGTGATCGAAGTGTTCGCGCCGCGCGGCGTGTCTTACGTCGGCGACGGCGAACTGGCGCGCATCTGCAAAATCGCGCACAACGTCATGCTCGGCGTCGTCATCGAGAACCTGATCGAGATCACATTGCTCGCCAACAAGATGGGCGTGCCGCGCCACGCCTTCCTGGCCTTTATGAACAACGGCGTCATGGGCTCGATGTTCACCGCTTACAAGACGTCGGCTCTGGTCAACCTCGACTGGACCACGACCTTTACGCCGGAACTGCTGCGCAAGGATCTCGATCTCGGCCTCGATCTCGGCCGCGAGTACGACGTGCCGATGCCGGTGACGGCGGCGACGCGCGAAGTCATCCAGCAGCACATCGGCAAGGCGCTGTCGCAGCCGAACGCCAAGGAGATTCTGGCCGAGGACTTCGCCAAGATGGCCGAAACCATGGCCGAACTCGCCGGCATGAAGCTGACGTCGGAAAACAAGAAGGTGCCGTCCGGGCTGGAATAGCGGTCTCGTGCCCCGGACGCGGTGCAGCGCGAAAGCGCTGCTCCGCAGATCCGGGGCCCAGCTTTCTTAGTGAGTTGGATCCCGGGTCTGCAGCGCACCGCCATAGCGCGCCAAAGACGCGCGTAAACGCGCTTATGGTGCTGCGCTGCGCCCGGGAAATGCCTCAAACATTGTGGCTGCCTTACGGCTTGGCGATATGCCAGGCGCCGTTCAGAAAGCCGTCGCCGGTGATGTCGCCGGGCTTGCTGTCCTTGGCCCAGGTGTAGAGCGGCTTGCCCATATAAGCCCACTGCTTGCCGCCGTCGTCGCGCGTGACGACGGTGTAATCCTTCGCCGGCTTGGCATCGGCCGACGCCATCAACGGCGGCCAGTTGGTGGCGCAAGGCCCGTTGCAGGCCGACTTGCCGCCGGCGTCCTTGTCGAAGGTGTAAAGCGTCATCCCCTTGTCGTTGGTGAGGACTTTGCCTTTGGTGCTGTCGCCGGTCTTGGTCTGCGCGAAAGCGACCGCGGTGAGCAGTGCGACCGCGATGGTGGTCATCGGGACGAGAAGTTTATTCATGACAATTCTCCTGATCGAATGGTGGCCGGGCGTTCGGCCCTGCAGGGAGAATCCCGCGGCGGCGGCTATATTCCGGCGCGCCGCCGATCGATATTTTTACGGCCTGCTGGAATAATCGCGGCGGTATCCGGCGGAAGCCGGCGCAAAAAAAGAGGGCCCCTTGCGGGGCCCTTTGTGCAAGAAGTGGAGGATTCTGGCCGTCGGTTGATTCCCAAGGGAGGAGACACGACGGCCGCGCACGAGGGTCAGTCAATCGGCAGCGCGGCGTGCCGGCAAGTAAATTGCCTGTAAATTCCGGGCGCAAAGGGCCATGGTTCCATTTGCAACCGACAGACGTTGTTGGTTAACGCCGCTCGGCGCCGCGCTTTGCCCATCTGGGAGCTTTCTATGACGCCGCAGATTACATCGTTGATCGAGCGAATTCGCGCGCTCGAAGGCGAACTCGATGCCGAACTGGCCAAGCGCAGCGCCGACCTGCGCATCGGCATCGAACACGGCCGCGTCGCCTTCGAGGAGGAACTGCTGCGCCGGCACCGCCAGTTGCGCAGCAAGCTGTTGCCCTATGTGCTCGGCGCCCATCCGCTGATTATGCTGACCTCGCCGGTCATCTATGCCGGCGTCGTGCCGTTCCTGCTGCTCGATCTGTTCGTCAGCGTGTTTCAGGCGGTGTGCTTTCCGATCTACGGCATCGCCAAGGTCAAGCGCGCCGATTACATCGTGTTCGACCGCCACCATCTGGCCTATCTCAACGCGCTCGAAAAACTGAACTGCGCCTATTGCTCCTATGCCAACGGCCTGATCGCCTATGCCTGCGAGATCGCCGCGCGCACCGAGCAGTACTGGTGCCCGATCAAGCACGCCCGCCGCGTCATCGGCACGCACGCGCGCTACGCGCTGTTCGACGACTACGGCAACGGCGAGGGCTATCAGCAGCGGCTGGAAGAACTGCGCAAGGGGCTGGCGAAGGCCGAGTGATCGGTGACACAATCGCCGTCACTCCAAAATACAATCCAAGAATACAATCCAAGAATAAAAGGGAAACGCTCGATGGCCTACAAGCTCTACAACGCACCGCAATCGACCTGCAGCCAGCGCGTGCGCTTCGTGCTCAATGCCAAGACGCTGCCGTTCGAGGAAGTGAAGCTCAATCTGCTGGAAGGCGACCAGCTCAAGCCCGATTACCTCAAGCTCAATCCCAACGGCGTGGTGCCGACGCTCGATCATGACGGCGCCATCGTCACCGATTCCACGGTCATCACCGAATATCTCGACGAGGTGGCGCCGCAGGCGAGCTTCACGCCGGAAAATCCGGTGACGCGCGCCCGTATGCGGGCGCTGATGCATTTCATGGACGAGATGCCGGCGGCCTCGGTGCGGGTGCCGACATTCAACCTGGCATTCCTGCCCAAATTTCAGGCGATGAGCCGCGAGGATTTCGTCGCGATGGCGGAGAGCAAGCCGCTGCGCAAGGAATTCATGCTGGCGATGGGCCAGACCGGCTTTCCCAAGGCTGAGATGGACGCCGCGCTCGCCCGCCTGCGCCGTTCTTATGAGCGGATGGACCGTGAGATCGAAGCGAGCGGCGGCCCCTGGTTGTTGGGCAAGAACATTTCGCTCGCCGATGTCGCGGCAATGCCGGCTCTGGTGCGGATGTACGATCTCGATTACGCCGACTGGCTGAATCTGCCGCGCGTCGTCGCCTGGTTCGACGCCATCCGCGCCCATCCGGCTTTCGTGCCGACTTATTATCACGGCTCGCTGCTGACCGAGCGCTTCCCGCATCTGAAGGCGACGCTCGCTGCGCGCGCATAAATCCATCGCCGTCATGTGAAACGCGCCGTCGCATGGCTGCCATGTGTGGCGGCGCGATCGCGCGCGCATTGTCGATGCAATTTGTGACAAAGGCGACGGAGGCGTGACGGACGAATTAAGTGATCGCGAACCATTTGCCCGCTACAGCGGCGGTGTTTCCCGACGCTCAGGAATGCCAATGCTGCGCTTGAAATCTCTACGTCTGCCCATCGCCGCCAAGGCCATGCTGCTGATCGGGACGCTCGGAATTCTGTCGGCGGCGGCCAACTGGTACAGCCTGCGCAGCCTGCACGAGATTGATCGCATCAACGAGATCCTCGCCGTGGAGGTGGCGCCGTCCCGCCTGATCCTGACCGAGGCCAAGATCGCGGTCGAATCGCTCGGCCTCGCCACCTACAAGATGGCGGCGGCGGCCGATCCCGATACGATCCGCGAAGCCACCGACGAGCGCGCCGGTCAATATGCGGCGGCGAAAGCCTGGCTGCATGGCGTGACCGAGACGCTGCCGCGCTACCGCGACGACGTGCAGGGCATGCTGCGCCGGCTCGATCTGGTCAACGCGATCGCCGACAACGTGGCCGTGCTGAGCAAGCTCGATCAGCGCGAGCAGGCCCGCGTGCTCCTCGAATTCAAGTTCGATCCGGCGCTGGTCGACGCCGCCACCAGCATGAACCGGCTGATCGACATTCTCGGCGGCCAGATGAAGACGACGACGGAATTAGCCGCCGTCGGCAAGGAGCGGACCTACCGGCTGCTGTCGATGATGCTGATCGGCGGCACGCTCGCCACTTTGCTGCTGGCGATGGCGCTGGCGCATCGCACCGTGGCGCGGCCGCTGCAGCGGCTGGCCGGCGTCATGCGCGAGATCGCCCAAGGCCGCTTCGACGGCCGCATCGAAGGCCTCAGGCGCGGCGACGAGGTCGGCACCATGGCGCGCGCCGTGCTGGTGTTCCGCGACAACGCCGTCGCGCTCGGCGAGGCGCAGGAACAGCGCAAGCGCGCCCGCGCCCAGGCCGAAGCCGACAAGCGTCAGGCGCTCGACCAGTTCGCGCGCAATTTCGAGAACAAGATTCTCAGTGTCGCCGCGGCGCTGGCCGCGGCCGCCGCCGAACTCGATCAATCCGCCCATGCGATGAGCGAAATGGCCGACGAATCCGGGCGCTACGCGCAGGCCGCCGCCGGCGCCGCCGGCGAGAGCACGGCGGTGGCCGGCACGGTGGCGCACGCCATCGACGAGCTCTCAACCGCGATGAACGATATCGACGCCCAGCTCGCCAATGCTTCCGGCGTCGTCGCCGATGCGACGCGCCGCGCCGATGTCGCCGTCGCCAATGCCGACGGCCTCAATCCGGCGGTCAACGACATCGAGAAGGTGGCCGGCATGATCACCGCCATCGCCAGCCAGACCAACCTGCTGGCGCTCAACGCCACCATCGAAGCGGCCCGCGCCGGCGAGGCCGGCCGCGGCTTCGCGGTGGTGGCGGCCGAGGTCAAGACGCTGGCGGCGCAGACCACGCAGGCGCTCGCCAATATCAAGGAACGCACCGGCGCGATCGGCGGCATCATCGACGGCGTGCGCAACGCCACCCGCTCGATGTCCACGGTGATCGCGCAGATCGACACCGTCGCGCGCGCCATCACCGGCTCGATCAGGCTGCAGAACCAGGCGACGCAGCGCATCGCCGAAAGCGTCGAGGGCGCCGCCCAGCGCACGCGCCAGGTGTCGGACACCATCGCCGGCGTCAATGAATTCGCCAACCGTACCCACACCGGCGCGCAGCAGATTTCGCGCGCGGTCGCCGACCTCAACCGCCAGGCGGCGGCGCTGCAGGACGAAGCCAGAGATTTCGTCGCCCGCGTCCGCGCCGCCTAGAGCATGATCCCGAAAAGTGGGAACCGGTTTTCGGATAAGATCATGCTCAAACAAAATGTTAGGGTGGGTCTCTGATTCAATCCGAAACGATAAGGCTCTAGACGCGCCGGCGCAGATAGGCCTTGGTCGTCGTCCGCAGATGGTCGATGAACAGCCGGACGGCGGGGCTTACGGTGCGGTTCTTTAAATTGACGATGGCGATCGGCTGCGGCGTCGCCCGCAGCTTGATCGGCAGGGCGCGCAGCGACCATTGCTTGGCATTATAGCGCAGCGCCGACTGCGGCAGCACCGTGAGAAAACGTCCGGTGGCCAGCAGATGATTGCGCATCAGGATAAACGACGTGACGACATTCGCCGCCGGCGCCATCAGGCCCTGCGCCTCGAACGCCTCTTTCAGGATCGCGCTGACGATCGGCGATGGCGGAATGATCCACGGCTCGTTGACCAGCTCGGCGAGCTTGACGCTGCGGCGGCTTACCCATGGGCTTTTCATGCCCACGACCACCAGATGCGGATCGTCGAACAGGATCTCGACGTTCATGTCGTCGTCGGCAAAGGCGTTCGGAATGCGCGTCACCATCAGATCGACGCCGCGCTCCTGCAGTTGCCGGAACTCGAGCGTGCTGACGTCGGCCTCGACGACATGGCAGACGATGTGCGGGTGGCGCCGCGAAAACCCGTCGATGGCGTCGGTGATCAGTCCGGCCGCGAGAAACTCGGGGCAGGCGATGCGCACTTCGCCGGTCGCCTGGCCGGCGAGCTGCTCGATGTCCTTGATGCCCTCGCGCAGTTCGTCGAATACGACATGGCCGCGCTTGAGCAGCGCGGTGGCGTAGATCGTCGGCTCGATGCCGCGCGGGCTGCGATCGAGCAGGTGTACGCCCAGCGCGCTTTCCAGATTGGCGATCGCCTCGGACACGACCGATTGCGACGTATCGAGATGCGCCGCCGCCTTGGCCATGCTGCCCCAGCGCACCACGACGGAAAGAATGTGCAGATCGCGCAGCTTGAGCCGCCGCCCGATTCGGGTCTCCCAATCCCAACTGGCCCTTGCTGCCGTCTTTGCCGCCGCCTTGGCCATCGTATTTCCCGATACCGCTATTTGATATTCACGATACCATACCGGTCCGCGCCCGCCTAGGATGGCGCATCGCAGTCGCAACGCACGGGGAACCGCCATGGCCAAGCAGCGCATCAGCTACGTCCCGCTGGAAAAGATGGACGAGAAAATGCGCCAGGAGATGGCGCGCTGCCAGCGCGAAGGCACGCCGCGGCCGGAAAGCTCGGCCATCCGCGCTCACGTGCCGGCGGCGTTCTGGTTCTTCGCCGACAGCTGGAACAACCTGTTCCGCAACGGCATCGCCGACCACCCGCTGAAGGAGCTGTGCCGGCTCTACGTGTCGCGCTCGGTGCAGTGCGAGTATTGCGGCAACCAGCGCTCGGTGAAGTCGACGGCGAGCGGCGCGCTGATCGAGGATCACGTACTCGATTTGCTCAACTTCGAAAAATCGACGCGCTACACCGAGCGGCAGAAGGCGGCGCTGGCCTATGCCGAGGCGATCGTCTGGCATCTCAACACCGACGACGCGTTCTGGGATCGGCTGCATAAGAATTTCAGCGAGCCGGAGCTGGTCGAGATCGGCTGCATGATCGGCCTGACGCTGGGCCAGCAGAGCTGGCTGCGGCTGTTGAATATCGAGCATCATCAGGTTCTGGCCGGCACCGATGCGTCGATGGCGCCGGGCTACAAGGACATGGCCGCGCTGCAGTCAACCAAGGCCGCGCCCGACTATTGGGCGAAAGCGTCGCTGAAAAGCTGACGATCGTTGCGAGAGAGTTGCGGGAAAGCTGAGCGGGCGGCGGCTATAATAGGGCCGCCGCCTGCCGCGCTTTCTTCGCCACGTCGAAGCCGTGCAGGCCGCCGAACCATTGGACCGCGACCACCGCGCCCTTGACCGGCTGCAGCAGGCTTAGCGCCATCACCAGCGCAATCGATGGCCACAGGGCCATGCTGACGCCGACCGGCGGCGGGATATGCGTCTCCACCGACAGCACGATCGGCACCAGGATGTGGCCGACAATGGCGATCACCAGATAGGCCGGGAAGTCGTCGGCGCGATGGTGGTGCAGTTCCTCGCCGCAATGCGGACAGGCGTCGCTCACCTTCAGGAATTTGTGAAACATGCGGCCCTCGCCACAGGCCGGGCAGCGGCCGCGAAATCCGCGCCACACCGCCTGGCCGAAGCCCTCGGGCAGGATGCGGCGCATGGGCGCTGAACGAGCGGTTTCGGGATTCAAGGTTGTCTGCCTTCGAGGCCGGGCCACGGATCAGACTGATACATATGCCTTGCGGCAGGGCGCTGCCATCCCGCCGCCGACATGGCTCAGGTTGCGATTGCGCGGATCAGCGCCAGCACCGGATAGCCGAAGGCGCCGTCGATCTGGAAGGCGAGGTTGCGCAGCCAGCCGGGGGCTTGATCGGTATAGGCGTAGAGCATCAGGCCGAGAAACACCGCGACGCCGGCAATGCTCCAGATGATGAAGGCACGGACGCGCGCGCGGCTTTCGGCGCGCTCCTTCGGCGAGACGTAGCGGGGATATTGGGGTGCGGGCATAGATCGCAGTCTAGCACAATTCCGCGAATTTGCCCGGTTTACCTCTCCCCGCGAGCGGGGAGAGGTAAAGGCCGCGCTTAATACCGATTGGCGATCGGCAATTCTTCCGCCGGGAACAGCGAGATCACCTTGCAGCCCTTGTCGGTGACCACGACTTCTTCTTCGATGCGCGCGCCGGAGAAACCATCGGCCGATGGGCAGAAGGTTTCGATGGCAAACACCATGCCTTCCTTGATCTCGGTCGGGTGCTCCATCGAGATCACGCGCGAGATGATCGGACGCTCGTGCAGCGCGAGGCCGAGACCATGCGCGAACTGCAAGCCGAAGGCCGACAATTCATCCGGGAAGCCGAATTCGCCGGCCTGCGGGAAGGCTTCGGCGATATGCGCGGTCGAGGCGCCGGGCTTGATGCGCATCATCGCATTGTCGAGCCATTCGCGCGCCAGCTTGTAGGCGTCGTGCTGCATCGGCGTGGCGCGGCCGACGGCAAAGGTGCGGTAGTAGCAGGTGCGATAGCCGACGAAAGCCTGCAGGATGTCGAAATAGGCCATGTCGCCGGGGCGGATCATCCGATCGGTGAAGTTGTGCGGATGCGGATTGCCGCGCTCGCCGGACACCGCGTTGACTGCTTCGACGTCGTCGGAGCCGTTGCGATAGAGGAAGTCGTTGACCATGGCGACGACGTCGTTCTCGCGTATGCCCGGCTTCAGCTCCCGGTTAACGAGGTCATAGGCGCCGTCGACCATGCAGGCGGCGTGGTTCAACAGCGCGATCTCGTCCTGCGACTTGATCTCGCGCGCTTCCAGCATGATTTGCTGGCCGTCGACGATGTTGAGGCCGGCCTTCTGCAGTTCGAACATCATCGGCGGCTCGATGATATCGACGCCGATCGGCATGTCGGCGACGCCATGTTCGCGCAGGATCGAGGCGAGTTCTTCGGCGTGCTTTTTCATCAGGCCGAAGGCGGGCGCGACAGTGCCGCGCAGGCCGACCAAGCCGGCTTTGCAGTTTTCCGGGGCGAGCCACGGCGCATAGAGCTTATGATGCACGGCGGCCGAGCCGAAGTCCCACAGGATCGGTTCGCCGGTGCGGGTTAGCAACGCCCAGCGCGCCAGCTTGTCGCGCTCCCATTCGCCGATCTTGGTCGAGGTGATGTAGCGGATGTTGTTGACGTCGAACACCAGCAACGCGCCGAGCTCGGACTTCTCCAGCGCCTGCTTGGCGCGGCCGAGGCGGTAGCGGTGCAGGCGGCGGAAATCGACGCGCTCCTCGAAGTCGACGCCCATGATGCCGAGTGACGGCAGCGCGCGGCCCCAATTGTGGCGCGGGTTGATGTCTTCGGCGCTGATCTGACGGACGGCTTTGTCCATGGGTCTCTCCTCAACGGTTATTATGAGCCGGTCCGACCGGCACGATTTTTGGCATTATAGGCTTTCCCGACGGGCATTAACACGCGCCGGTTCCGCGGTCACGGCTGATTCCGGCCGGCATTTCACCCATGCGGCGCGGGGCTTAGCGCGTCGCGCTCACGGGTGGGCCACGGACAACGACATGGCGAAAAAACACCGGGCGACGAAAAGTACCGGCGCGTCGCTATTGACTTAAGTCCTACGATATATATCCTATGGCAGTCCGGTTCACCGAGGGCGCTGTCATGAGGCGTCGTGAAAGTGGGATCGGATGTGGTGCCTGCGGGCAGGGGGTAACGCACCCCTTGCTCCCGGGCGGCGCCGGACCCCGCCCGGAGGCAATAGGACCTCCCGCGAGGAGCTTGCTGACAGGGCGAAGCAACCGCGCAAGCGGTTGGCCCCTGGAAGCGCGGCCCGGCTGCCGTAATGACACCGCAATGGAGCGCCGCGGGGCGCAGCGTCCTTCGACAAAGGACGCGCACGCCTTCCAGGGCGTGATTGATAATGTGGCGCCACGCGGCGTTCCATCCCCTCGGTTTTTTCCGAGGGCGACGAAAGAAGGCCGGCGTCCCCGCGCCGTTCAACAACAGGGGCGATGACGCGCGTCTTATCCCTCCCTGAAAACGAGGAGGGATAAGAAGAAAGCCTCACGCCACCTTCTTGCCCCACAATCTTGCCGAGGCGATGTCGGCGCCTTCGCGCAGCGATTTGAGCTTCAGCCACACCGCCGGCTCGATCACCCACTCCCTGTTCGTGAAGGTGCCAAAGCCGCAATCGGTCGAGGCGATGACGCGCTCGCGCTCGCCGACGGTGCGCACCGCTTCCTCGATGCGCCGCGCCACCAGTTCTGGATGCTCGACGAAATTGCTGGTGGTCTCGATCACGCCGGGGACCAGCAACATGTCCTTCGGCAGCGGATGTTTCTTTAGCGCACCGTATTCATGCGCGTGGCGCGGATTGGAAAACTCGATCGACAGCGCGCCGACCTTGGCCTGATAGAGCGCCGGCAGAATCTTCTCCAGCGGCACGTCGTGTATGTGAGGGCCTTCCCAGTTGCCGTAGCAGACATGCAGCCGCACCCGGTCGGCCGGAATGCCGTTAATGCCGGCATTGATCGCCGCGACATGCGCCTCGACGCGCTTGACGAAAGCGGCGTCGTCGAGATCGCGGTACATCATGGTGCGGTCCATGGCGAGATCGGGAGCGTCGATCTGCAGGATCAGCCCGGCTTTGTGGATCGCCAGATATTCGTTGCGCATCTCGCGGGCGATCGCCGCCAGATAGGCGTCGTGCGAGTCGTAATAGGCATTGAGCATCGTCGACGAGATAATGCCGGGCGACGGCGCGGTCATGAAGTTTTCGGCAAATTGCGTGCCGGCGATCCGTTTGAAGCGCGCCAGCTCGCTCTCGATCGGCTTGATGTCGCGATATTTCAGCTCGCTCTGGCATTCCGGCGCGTTCTGCTGCTTGCTGACGTGCGGGAAGCGCCGCGTCAGGCTCGCCACCAGTTCGGGAAATTCCTCGAACTCCTGGCCGCGCCGCCGCTTCGATACGCCGGCAAAGCCGGCCATGCGCTGCGGCACGTAAGTCTGGAAGCCAACGCGCTGCTGTTCGCCGTCATTGCCGATGTCGATGCCGGCGCCGACCTGCTTGGCGACCACATGGCCGACCGCCTTGTCCATCTCGGCCGCCATCTCGGCCGGGTCGAAGGCCTCGCCGGCTTCCTGGCGCAGCAGCAGGTCGGACAGTTTCTCGTTGCGCGGCAGTGAGCCAACGTGGCTCGTCAAAATGCGATCGCGGCTGGAAATCATGCGGACGGCTCCCTGAATCGGCGTTTTTGCTTGGAATTATGCTGCGCTAGGCAGTTTAGGGCGGGCTGGGCATAATAGGCAAAAAACCGGGGAGGAAAAAATACGATGACTACCGCCGATGCGGGCCAGACCTCGTTGGGACAAGACCCGCGGGCCTATAACTTTGCCGCCGATGTGCTGCAGCGCAACCTCGACGCCGGCCGCGCCGGCAAGCCCGCTTATGTCGACCCTCGCGGCGTGACGACCTATGGCCAGTTGGCCGACCGGACGGCACGCTTCGCCGCCGCCTTGCGCGGGCTCGGCATCCGGCGCGAAGAGCGCGTGCTGATGGCGATGCTCGACACCGCCGATTGGCCGGTAGCGTTCCTGGGCTGCCTGAAGGCTGGCATCATCGCCGTGCCGGTCAACACCCTGCTGACCGAAGACGACTACCGTTTCATGCTGGCCCATAGCCGCGCCAAAGCCCTGGTGGTGTCCGAAGAACTATTTCCGCGATTCGAAAAACTGATCGCCGCTTGCCCGGACCTCGATCACATCATCGTCGCCGGCGCTAATCCCCATGGATTTCGCCTGTTCGAGGATCTCATCGGCGCCGACGAGCCGGAGCCTTACACCGCGCCGACCACCGCCGACGACATCGCCTTCTGGCTTTACACCTCGGGCTCGACCGGCAATCCGAAAGGCGCGGTGCATGTCCACGGCAGCCTGAAGCTGACCGCAGATCTCTACGGCACGCCGGTCGCCGGCTTGCAGGAAAGCGACACGGTCTATTCGGTGGCGAAACTGTTTTTTGCCTACGGCCTTGGCAATGCCATGACGTTTCCGCTGTCGGTCGGCGCCACCACTGTGCTCAATCCGGAGCGGCCGACGCCGGACGGCGTCGCCGCGCTGCTGCGCAAGCATCCGGTGACTTTGTTCTTCGCGGTGCCGACCTTCTATGCCGCGTTTCTCAACAGTCCGGCGGCGGCGAAGAAAGACGAAGTGAAATTCCGCCGCTGCATTTCGGCCGGCGAAGCCTTGCCGGAGCAGATCGCCAACAACTCGAAGGAGCGCTACGGCGTCGATATCTACGACGGGCTCGGCACCACCGAGATGCTGCACATCTATCTCACCAACCGTCCCGGCGCGACCAAGTACGGCACGACCGGCAAACCGGTGCCCGGCTATGAGATCAAGCTGATCGGCGAGGACGGCCAGCCGGTCAAGCAGGGCGACATGGGCGAGATGTATGCACGCGGGCCGACGTCGGCGGTGATGTACTGGGCCAACCGCGAGAAGTCGCGCTCGACCTTCCAGGGCGAATGGACGCGCTCGGGCGATAAATATTACCAGGATGAAGACGGCTATTACGTCTGCGCCGGCCGTGCCGACGATATGCTGAAAGTGTCGGGCATCTATGTTTCGCCGTTCGAAGTCGAGGCGGCGCTGTCGTCGCATCCGGAAGTGTTGGAAGCCGCGGTGGTCGGCTGGTTCGACGAGCAGAGGCTGATCAAGCCGAAGGCTTTTGTCGTGCTCAAGATGCCCGACAAAGTCAGCGAGGATCTGGCGCATGCGTTACAGGACCACGTCAAGCACCTGCTGGCGCCCTACAAATATCCGCGGTGGATCGAATTCCGCAGCGAGTTGCCGAAAACCGCGACCGGGAAAATCCAGAGGTTCAAGCTGAGGGCGGAACAATAGCCGCCGCGAATTGAAATGACTCTTTCCGACTCCGGCTTCCTCGACATCGGCGCGCAGCGTCTCGAATACCGCATGCTTGGCCCGCGGCCGGGCGAAGCGCCGACTCTCGTGCTGCTGCACGAAGGGCTTGGCTGCGTCGGGCTGTGGGGCGACTTTCCCGACAGGCTGCAACAGGCGACCGGTTGCGGCGTCTTTGTTTATTCGCGCGCCGGCTACGGCCAGTCGTCGCCCGTCGCGTTGCCGCGTCCGCTGACTTACATGCACGACGAGGCGCGCGACGTGCTGCCCGCCTTGCTCGATCAGATTGGCTTCCAGTCCGGACTGTTGATCGGCCACAGCGACGGCGCGTCGATCGCCGCCATTTATGCTGGCACGCATCAGGATCACCGCCTCAGCGGGCTGGTTCTGATGGCGCCTCATTTCTTCACCGAGGATATGGGCATCGCCGCTATCGTCGAGGCGAAGAAGACCTACGAGACGACCGATCTCAAGGCCAAGCTCGCACGCTGGCACAAGGATCCGGACAATGCCTTCAAGGGCTGGAACGGTGCCTGGCTCGACCCCGGCTTCCGTCAATGGGACATTACCGAGCAACTCGCTTATATCCGCGTGCCGATCCTGATCGTGCAGGGCGAGGACGATCAATACGGCACTGTGGTGCAGATCGAAATGGCCGAGCGCGAGTGTTATTGCCCGGTCGAGGTCGCCTTGCTGCCGAGCGTCAAGCATAACCCCGCACGCGAGGCGACGGAGGCGACGCTGAAAGCGGTCGCAGATTTCGTCGCACGTACGCAGGCGTAAAAAAATGGCCGGGCTTTTGGCCCGGCCACTTTAATTCAACGAAGACGCGTAAAACTTACTCCGCCGCCTGCTTCTTGGCGCCGCCATGCGCGGTGACGAGGTAATCCATCGCGACCTGCGCGCCGCCCTTCTTGATCGGTACGCCGAACAGCTGCAGCGCCATTTCGGTGACGCTGAGGCAGCCCATCAGCATGGCGTCGTTGATGTCGCCGAGATGGCCGATGCGGAAGTAGCGGCCGGCGAACGGGCCGAAGCTTGCCCCGTAAGAGATGTTGAAGGTCTCCAGCGCCATCGCGCGGAACGAGTCGGCGTTGAAGCCTTCCGGCAGCAGCACGGCGGTGAGCGTTGGCGAATAATACTTGGCGTCGCGGCACAGGATTTCGAGGCCCCAGTGCTTTACGGCGCGGCGGGTCGCTTCCGCCAGCCGGTCGTGACGCGCGAACACGTTGTCGAGGCCTTCCTCGTGCAGCATCTCGATGCCGGTATCGAGGCCGAACAGCATCAAGGTCGCCGGCGTGTAGGGGAAGAAGCCGACCTTGTTCATGGCCAGCATCTCGTCCCAGGCGAAGAACGATTTCGGCAGCTTCGCCGTCTTGTTGGCGGCGATCGCTTTGTCGCTGATCGCGTTGAACGACATGCCGGGCGGCAGCATCAAGCCCTTCTGCGCACCGCCGACCGAAACGTCGACGCCCCATTCGTCATGGCGATAGTCGGCCGAGGCAAGCGACGAGATAGTGTCGACCATGTACAGCGCCGGGTGGCCGGCGGCGTCGATCGCCTTGCGGATCTCGGCGATCGGCGACAGGCAGCCGGTCGATGTCTCGTTGTGCAGCACGCACACCGCCTTGATCTCGTGATTCTTGTCTTCGCGCAGGCGGGCTTCGATCACCTTCGGATCGACGCCGGTGCGCCAGTCGGTGGTGAGAAGTTCGGGGACGATGCCCAACTTCTCGGCCATCTTCTTCCACAGCGCACCGAACTGGCCGGTCTCGACCATCAGCACCTTGTCGCCGGCCGACAGCGTATTGACCAGCGCGCCTTCCCAGGCGCCGGTGCCGGTGGCGGTATAGATGATCACGGGGTTGGTGGTCTTGAAGATGGTCTTGATGCCGTCGAGGCACTTCTTGGCCAGCTTGGCAAATTCCGGACCGCGATGATCGATCATCGGCGTGTCCATGGCGCGCAGGACGCGGTCGGGGACCGGCGTCGGTCCCGGAATGTGCAGGAAATGGCGCCCGGCCATACGTGAAGAATTCTGAGCCATGGGAATAACCGCTCCTAAGACGGCAGCTTTATGAGTATGTGCATGGGGTTGGTCCCCAGCCCGTCCCGGCAAGATCGCGATTTGGGAGCGGTGCTTGTGGCGTTGAACTATGAATGCAACATTGCGGTCAAGCGGTTTTCCGCAATCGGCCCATGCAATAAACCCGTACAAAGCCATACAAACCGAGAGGAACGGCGACTTGGCGGTTGTCCTACCCGGCCTGGAAAGGCGTCTGAAGGCCGAAATGACCGGGGACGTTCGGTTCGACCGCTATACCCGCGGCCGCTACGCGACCGATGCCTCGCACTACCAGATAGAGCCGGTCGGCGTGGTGGCGCCGCGTTCGATAGAGGAAGCCGAACGGGCGATAGCGATTTCACGGCAAGAAGGGGTTACCGTTCTGGCGCGCGGCGGCGGCACCTCGCAGTGCGGCCAGACCGTCGGCGCCTCGCTGGTCGTCGATGGCTCGAAATACCTCACCCGCATCCTCGACCTCGACGTCAAGGCGGCGCGCTGCGCGGTCGAACCCGGCATCGTGCTCGACGAGCTTAACCGCCAGCTCAAACCCCACGGCCTGTGGTTTCCGGTCGATATCTCGACCGCCTCGCGCGCTACCATCGGCGGCATGGCCGGCAACAATTCTTGCGGCGGCCGTTCGCTGCGCTACGGGACCATGCGCGACAATGTTTACGCCATCGACGCGCTGTTGGCCGACGGCAGCAAGGCGCATTTCGGGCCGATGGGCGGCAATCTCGCCGACATGCCGCCGGCGCTTCGTCCGCTTGCCCAAGACCTGTTGAACATTGGCGCGCGCGAAGCCGACGAGATCGCTGCGCGCTTTCCGAAAGTGCAGCGCCGCGTCGGCGGCTACAATCTTGACGCATTGGTGCCGGGCAAATACTCCGGCAAGGATTCGATCAAGAACGACATCAACCTGTCGCATATTCTGGTCGGCTCGGAAGGCACGCTCGGTTATTCGACCCGCATCGAACTGAAGCTCTCGCCTTTGCTCGGCCGCCGCGCCGTCGGCGCCGTGCATTTCGGCAGCTTCTACGAGGCGATGAATTGCGCGCAGCACATCGTCAAGCTCAAGCCGATCGCGGTCGAGCTGATCGACCGGACCATGATCGAACTCGCCGGTGCGATCGCCATGTTCAAACCGACGCTTGACCGGTTCGTGCGCGATCTGCCGGCGGCGATCCTGCTGGTCGAATTCGGCGAGGACGACAACGAGGAAAATCTGCGCCGTTTGCGTCAGCTCAATGAGTTGATCGGCGATCTCGGCTTTGCCTGGAGCAACAGCGGCGCCAAATGGGGCGGCGTGGTCGAGATACTCGATCCCGGTCTGCAAGCGGCGATCACCGACGTGCGCACGTCTGGTCTCAACATCATGATGTCGATGAAGGAGAGCGGCAAGCCGGTGTCCTTCGTCGAGGATTGCGCGGTGCCGCTCGAGCACTTGGCCTCCTACACGACGCGTTTGACGGAGATCTTCGAGAGGAACGGCACGCGCGGCACCTGGTATGCGCATGCCGGCTCCGGCTGTCTGCACGTGCGCCCGGTGCTCAATCTGCGGCTCGATAAGGATGTGCACGCCATGCGCGCGATCGCCGAAGAGGCCTTCGCCATGGTGCGCGAATACAAGGGTTCGCATTCCGGCGAACATGGCGACGGGCTGGTGCGCTCCGAATTCAACGAGCCGATGTTCGGTTCGCGGCTGGCGCGCGCATTCGAGGAGGTCAAGGACCGCTTCGATCCGAACGGCTTCTACAATCCCGGCAAGATCGTGCGCGCGCCGAAGTTCGATGATCGTTCGCTGTTCCGCTACAAGCCCGACTATCGCGGCGTCGAAATGAAGACCGTGCTGGATTGGTCGGCCTATCCGGGCGTCGGCGGCGGTCTGCAAGGCGCGGTCGAGATGTGCAACAACAACGGCGCCTGCCGCAAACTCGCCGGCGGCGCCATGTGTCCGAGCTATCGCGTCACCCGCGACGAGCGCGACGTGACGCGCGGCCGCGCCAATTCGCTGCGGCTGGCGATCAGCGGCCAGCTCGGCCCAGACGCGCTGGCCTCCGACGAAATGGCCGAGACGTTGTCGCTGTGCGTGTCGTGCAAGGCCTGCCGCAGCGAATGCCCGACCGGCGTCGATATGGCGCGCATGAAGATCGAGGTTCTCGCCGCGCGCGCCGCCAAGCACGGCCTTAGTTTGCACAATCGCCTTGTCGGCTATCTGCCGCGCTATGCGCCTTGGGCTGCGCGCTTTGCCGCTTTGTTCAATCTGCGCGATCGGATTCCGTTGCTGCGCCGCGCCTCGGAAGCCTTCGCCAATTTCTCGGTCCGCCGCAGCCTGCCGCAATGGCGGCGCGATACTTACCGCGACCGTTCCGCGGGCGCGGCGGCGACACCGATGCGCGAGGTCGTACTGTTCGCCGACACTTTCAACCGCTATTTCGAGCGCGAAAACCTCGACGCGGCTTTTGCCGTGCTGGTGGCCGGCGGCTATCGCGTGCACGCCTCGCTGCCGATAGACGGCCAAAAAAACCGAAATGCGCGGCCGCTGTGCTGCGGTCGCACCTTCCTCTCGGTCGGCAAGGTCGACGCGGCGCGCGCCGAGATGCGGCGTACGCTTGCGGCGCTGACGCCCTATGCCGCGCGCGGTATCCCCATTGTCGGCCTGGAGCCGAGTTGCCTGCTGACGTTGCGCGACGAATTGCCGGCGCTGCTCAAAGGCGAAGCCGCCAACCAAATCGCTGCCAACGCGCTGCTGCTCGAGGAATTCCTCGCCCGCGAGCATAAAGCCGGCCGGCTCGATCTGCCGCTCGGTGCGCTGCCGCGGAAGGCGCTGCTGCACGGCCATTGCCACCAGAAGGCCTTCAGCGCCATGGGCGCAGTCGAAACCGTGCTGAAGCTTGTTCCGGAACTCAGCGTCGAGACCATCGAATCAAGTTGCTGCGGCATGGCAGGCAGCTTCGGCTACAACAAGGACACGATCGACGTCTCGCTCAAGATGGGCGAACTGTTGCTGCTGCCGGCGGTGCGTAAGGCGCCCGGCGACACGCTGATCGTCGCCGACGGCACTTCATGCCGCCACCAGATCCATGACGGCGCGAGCCGCGATGCGCTGCATGTCGCGCGCGTGCTGGAAATGAGTCTTGCCGCGGCGAACCGGAAGGCGGATAGTTCCCACTGAGACCAGAAGCGCGCCGTGAAGACGCGCCGGTTCAGGGAGGATAGGATGGCCTTGCCGTTGCTTCCGACGAGCCTCGTTGGCTCCTACGCGCAGCCGGACTGGTTGATCGACCGGCAAAAACTCGCCGGCCGTTTTCCGCCACGTGTGCGTGCCAAGGAGCTGTGGCGGGTGGCGCCGGAGTTTCTCGACCAGGCACAAGATGACGCCACCTTGCTCGCCATTCGCAACCAGGAGCGCGCCGGGCTCGACATCATCACCGACGGCGAGATGCGCCGCGAAAGCTATTCCAACCGCTTCGCCACCGCGCTCGAAGGCGTCGACCTCGACAATCCCGGTTCGGCGCTCGACCGCTCCGGCCATCCCAATCCGGTGCCGCGCGTGACCGGCAAGATTCGCCGCAGGCATCCGGTCGAGGTACGCGACGTCAAATTCCTACGCGCCAATACCGACCGCGCCATCAAGATCACGGTTCCTGGCCCGTTCACGATGTCGCAGCAGGCGCAAAACGACTTCTACAAGGACGAGCAGGAAATGGTGCTCGACTACGCGGCGGCGGTGAATGCCGAAATCAAGGACCTGTTCGCCGCCGGCGCCGATATTGTCCAGATCGACGAGCCCTATATGCAGGCGCGGGCAGACAAGGCGCGCCTGATCGGGCTCAACGGCCTCAACGCCGCACTCGATGGCGTCAAGGGCACGACCGCGGTGCATATCTGCTTCGGTTATGCGGCGGTGATCCATGTGCGGCCGGAGGGCTATTCGTTCCTGCCGGAGTTCGCCAATTCGCCCGTTCAGCAGGTGTCGATCGAAACCGCGCAGTCCGGCCTCGACTGCAAGGTGCTGGAGACGCTGCCAGGCAAGACCATCATCCTCGGCGTGCTCGATCTGTCCGACATGACGATCGAGCACCCGGAAGCGGTCGCCGCGCGCATCCGCCGCGCGCTGCCTTATGTGCCGGCCGACAGAATCGTGGTCGCGCCCGACTGCGGCTTGAAATATCTGCCGCGCGAAGTCGCTTACGGCAAAATGTGCGCCATGGTCGAAGGCGCCAAGATCGTGCGCGCCGAACTGGCCTAGCCGTAGAAATAACTCACCAGAGCGAGCGAGACCCAGGGCACGTAAGTGCACAGGATCAGCACGAACAGCAGCGCGGCGATGAACGGCAGGTTCACCTTGGTGGTTTCCCAGATATCGGCCTTGGCGATGGAGCAGGCGGCCATCAGTACGCTCGCGACCGGCGGGGTCTGCTGGCCGATGGCGAGATTGAGCGTCACCACCAAACCGAAGTGAATCGGGTCGATGCCGACCGCCGTGACCATCGGCATCACGATCGGAATCACCAGAATGATCGCCGCCGCCGAATGCAGGAACATCCCGAGGATGAGGAATGCGACGTTAAGCAGCGCCAGCACCACGAATTTGTTGGTGGTGATCTGGGTGATGGCATGGCCTAAAGCCTGCGGCACCTGGGCCTCGGTCAGGAAGGTGCCGATCAGCGCCGAGCTTGCGACTAGCAACATGACAACGGCCGTTTGCACGCCGCCGTCGACGCAGGCTTTGCGCAGTTCGCGCCAGTTCAGATCGCGGTAAATCAGGCCGCCGACGACCAGCGCGGCGACGACCGCCATGCCGGCGCCTTCGGTGGCGGTGACGACGCCGGCGAAGATCGAGCCGAGAATGGCGATCGGCAGGATGAAGGCCCACAGCGCGTCCTTGAAGGTCGCCCAGATGTGGTCGAGCCGGAAACGCTCTTCGACCGGGAAATTATAACGCACGGCCTGCCAATAGGCGGCGACGGCAAGGCCGATGGCACCTAAGAGGCCCGGAACGATGCCGGCTACGAACAGTTTGACCACCGAGGTCTGCGCCATCACCGCGTACAGGATCATCGGGATCGACGGCGGAATGATGATGGCGAGGCTCGCCGACGATGACACCACCGCGGCGGCGACTTCCTTGGAATAGCCGCGCTTCTTCATCGCCGGGATCAGGATAGTACCGAGCGCCGCCACGTCGGCGACCGCCGAGCCGGAGATCTCAGCGAAGAACAGCGACGTGATGATCGACACCATCGACAGTCCGCCGCGCACGAATCCAACCAGCGCCGAGGCGAAGGCGACCAAGCGGCGCGAGATCGACGACGCGTTCATGATCGCACCGGCGAGGATGAACAGCGGTATGGCCAACAGCGGAAAACTCGAGGCGCCATCGAGCATGACCAGCGCCAGGTTCGGCAACATGGTCGCGCCCTGGATGACATAAATCGCCACCAGGGCAACCAGCCCGAGCGCCACCGCGATCGGCACATTGATGATCGCGAGGCCGAGCATGCCGATCAGCATCAAAGTAATGGTCATGACCGTTTGCCCTTTTTCGGGGCGGAGGGCGACGGCGCACCATGCGACATGGCTTCGAGGAATTCGGCGTCGACAAAACCGCCGCCGCGCGCGTCTCTCATGATCTGCGGCAGGCGCAATGCCTCGGCAATGACGAATAAGGCGGCGCCGATCGGGATTGCCGAATCGGTGAGTCGCAGTGGCACCCATGGCAGGCTGACCATGCCATCGCCGCCCAGCACGACCAGGACCTGAACGCCGGTCCAGGCCAGCGCGATGAAAAAGATAAAGACGCAGGCCTCGGCAATGATGGTCACGGCGACGCGAAGCCGCGGCGGCATGGCATTGACGAAGCCGGGTACGCCGATATGCGCGCCCTTCAGCGCCGCCAGCGCCGACCCGTAATAGGTTAGCCACACCAGCCCGACCGAGGCGGTCTCGTCGTACCACGACAGCGAATAGCCGACATAGCGGAAGGCAAAGCCGGCGATGACCAGCAGCGTCAGGGCGCAGACCAGTACAATGACGATGGTTTCGAGCAGCCATTCGAAGGCGGCGCGCAGGCTTGCAAGATTCACGTCGTCACTCCGCCTCGTACAAACAAGTGGGGCTGGCCGTTCGCGGCCAGCCCTCGATTCAATGCTTCCGGGTTATCTGCCCAGCGCCAACGACTTGTCGATGAGTTCCTTGCCGCCCGGAACTTCCTTGGCGAACTCCTCGTAGATCTTGGCGCTGGCCTTGATGAAGGCATCTTTGTCAGCTTCATTGACCTGCATGCCGGCCTTCTTGAGTTTGTCCAGCAAGTCGGTGTCGAGCTTGGCGGCGATCTTATAGACCTCCGGCTGCATTTCGATCGCCGTGTCGGTCAGGATTTTCTGCACCTCGGGCGGCAGCCGTGCCCAGCTTGCGCCGGCGGTGACGAAGGCCGGCGTGTAAACGTGACCGGTCATGGAGAGGTATTTCTGCACTTCGTAGAAGCGCGACGGATAGATCTGCGCCAGCGGGTTTTCCTGCGCGTCCATCACACCGGTCTGCAGCGCGACGAACACTTCCGACAGTGCCAGCGGACTCGGATTGGCGCCGTAAGCCTGGAACATCTTCACGCGCCAGCCGCCTTGCGGCACACGCAGTTTAATGCCCTGCAGGTCCTCCGGCTTGACGATCGGCCGTTTGCTGTTGGTGATCTGGCGGAAGCCGTTCTCCCAGATGGCGATGATATGATAGCCGGCTTTCTCCGCCGCCGGATTCATGCTCGGAACGACGATCTGGTCGCGGATCTTGGCCATGTGCTCGCGGTTCTTGACCAGATAAGGCATTTCGAACAGGCCGAACGCCGGCACCTGCGACGACATCACCGTCGAGGGCAGTGCCAGATCGACGGTGCCGAGCTTCAGCTTCTTCATGAGTTCGGCGTCGCCGCCGAGCTGGCTCGATCCGTAGGTCGTCACTTTCGCCTTGTCGCCGAGCTTGGCATTGGCGCGTTTGGCGAATTCCAGAGCCGACAGGTCGAACAGCGAGCCGGGCTCGCCGACATGGCCGAACTTGATTTCGGTTTGGGCGACCGCGGCGCCGGCCGACAGCACGGTCGCGACGATGACGGTCAGCAACGATCTAGCGAGCGACATGTGAATCCTCCCGATGGCTTTTTTGGTTCCGCCGGCCACGGTGCGAACGAGGCCTTGGTTATTTTGTATTCCAGCTATCAATGCAAATTGGGCCGGACATGACAAGCCGGGCCTGCGCGGAACCGTGGCCGGTACCGCGCTGCAACACGACGTCCGATCAGAATCGCAAATTGACGCCGAGCGTCACCCAGTTGGAATTCTCGCCGGTGATATTGCGGCCCCAGATCACGTCGAAGTCGATGTTTTCCTTCGGCGTGAAGCGCAGGCCGATCTGGCTGCGCGGCTCGCGCACGCTGTTGTTCGACGGCGCGGCGTCGGGCTCGGCCGCCTGCAGGCGGCCGCTCTGGCCGTAGACTTCGCCGATCAGCGTGAATGACTTGACGAAATTCCATTCGAAGCCGCCGCCCCAGGTCGCGTAGTTGATTTTGGCGACGCCGTCATACATCCAGCCGCCGTTGAGATTGATCTTGAAGTCCTCGCGCAGCTGAAAGGTGACCGGCACGTTGATGAAGCCGCCGGTATTGGCGCCGCTGATCAGGTTCCAGCTGCTGCCGCCCGAGATGGCGAGGCCGAACGGATGGTTCTCGCTCGGAATGATATTGGTCTTGGCCTTCAGCGTGCCGCTGGTGCCCCAGACGCTGTCGCTGCGCGAACGCTGCAACTGGCCGCCGACTTCGACCGGAATACCGAGCTTGACGACACAGGCCGGCGCTGTCGCAGCGATCAGGTCATGATTGCCGGCAAACGACGCCCAGGATTCAACCTTGCATTCGCCCGGCTTGCCGATCTCGGTATCGTCGACGGCGAAGGCGCCGCCCGCGGCATATGCGCCACTCGGCACAAGCAAGAGGCCGGCGGTCAGCAAGGCCAACGCCGCCCCGCCGCGTCTGAATTCCGAAGTCATGACATCTCGCCGCCCCGCATCAACGCCTAATAGAACACTGATTCATAAATAGCATTGCCTTTGCGGGAAGTCTGGAAAATCGAGCGAATTGGATATGGGCGGCCAAACCGCCATTCTCGATAAAGCGGCCGCCTGGACGGGGATTCCGGGCGGGCCTGATCGATCGGCGTTTACGGGGTGGGGCTTGCGCCGATCGCTAACAATGCCGAAAGCGTCAATAAGGGGCGACGTCGCAGACCTTGACCACGCGCAGATGGCCCCAGCGGTTGTAACGCTCGACATAGCGGCAATCGCCGTAACCGGGGTCGGATACATAGGCCGGGCCGGCGTACGCGTTGGAGGCGGCCGCCGCGCCGATCAATGTGCCGGCGACGATGCCGATCCCGAAGGCGGTGCCGAAGCGGGGGCGGGCCTGGGCTTCGCCGCTGGTGGCGGCAATGGTGCCGGCAAGCGTCAGCGCGGCGAGGGCGGTCGCAAGGGTCTTGGATGCTGTCTTGGTGCTGAATTTGGTCATGGCGGTCTCCATCCGGTGATTTGGGGCGGCCGAAAGGGCCGCATATCCATTGGTCGCCGGACGGAGAGAAAGGTTCAAAGCGGCAGGCAGCGAATCTTGGGTCAGGTCCCCAGCAGTTGCGCCAGCCATTCCGGCCGAAAGTTCAGCCCGGCAAAACCGGCAAACCAGAAGGCGATGCCGAAGGTGCCCGAGCCCCAGGCGAAATAAAGCAGCCTGAAGTTGTCGACCAGCGCCGCCACGGCGGCGACCGCGATGGCGATCGACATGAACGCTTCCGCCATGTCGAACTGGTCGTCGCGGAAGTTGAGCCGGTCATATTCCTGCTCCAGCCCTTCCGCCTTGGCGCGAGTCTCCTTGGAGCGGGCTTCATATTTCTTGATGTCGGCCTCGTATTCGGCCGCTTGCTTGGCCGCCAAAGCGCGGTCGAAATTACCGGCCGTCTCCAAAAGCCGCAGTTGCGCCAGCCCGTTTTCGTCAACGTGCAATTTCACCCGCGACGCCTGATATTCGCTCCAGGCGTCGACCGAGTCGGTTTTGGCGTCCTTGATGTTTCCCACCGCCATGAACACCGACAGGATGACGACCGTCACCGCCACCAGATCGTTGAGCCGCTTGTTGGCGCCTTCCGTTTTGACGTCCGCGTCCATGCTTTCCCCCTACGCCCGTTGGCCAAACCGGACTGTAACGGGATTGCACGAAAATTGCCGCTGCCCCTGCTTCTTTATTGGTTATAATTCACAGCCGCAGGGCAGGGACTGAAACATGCAATTCATTCGATGTGTGCGGATCGTCGCTCTTGCCGGCGCGCTGGCCGGCTTTTTAGCCGCGGTAGCGACGTCGCCGGGCGCGTGGGCGCAGACGCTCGACAAGGTGCGATTCGGCACCAACTGGGTGGCCGAAGCCGAACACGGCGGCTACTATCAGGCGCTCGCCGACGGCACCTACAAGAAATACGGGCTCGACGTCACGATCGTGTCGGGCGGGCCGAACGTGAACAACCGCCTGCTGCTGCCGGTCGGCAAGCTCGACTTTTTCATGAGCGCCAACTCGCTGCAGAGTTTCGACGCGGTCGAGCAGAACATTCCCACCATCGCCGTGGCGGCCAGCTTCCAGAAAGACCCACAGGTGTTGCTGGCGCATCCCGGCAAGGCCAAGAAGCTCGAGGATCTAAAGAAGCTGACGTTGCTGGTCTCCAAGGAAGGCATCGCCAGCTATTTCCAGTGGCTGAAGGCCGATTACGGTTTCGACGAAACGAAAGTGAAGCCCTACACCTTCAATCCGCAGCCCTTCCTTGCCGACGAGAATACGGCGATGCAGGGCTATGTCACCTCGGAGCCCTATGCGATCGAGACACAGGGGCATTTCAAGCCGGAAATATTTCTGCTCGCCGATCACGGCTTCAACAGCTACTCGACGTTGATCGAAACGCGGCGCGATCTGGTCGAGAAGAATCCCGGCCTGGTGCAGCGCTTCGTCGATGCCTCGGCCATCGGCTGGTACAATTATATTTACGGAGACAGCCGGCCCGGCAACGAGCTCATCAAGAAGCAAAATCCGGAAATGACCGATGCGCTGTTGTCCTATTCCATCGCCAAGATGAAGGAATACGGCATCGTCGATTCCGGCGACGCCGTGAAACTCGGCATCGGCGCCATGACCGACGCGCGCATGAAGAGCTTCTTCGACAAGATGGTGCGGGCCGGTGTGGTCAAACCCGGCATCG
>JAQSCR010000393.1 GCA_029945495.1 Pseudolabrys sp.
CTTTGGCATGAGCTCGCTGCTCAATCCGGCGAACAACGCTCCGCTGGTCGACCTCGCCAAGGCTATGGCGCTGCCGAACGCGATGGAGACCTGGCCGACGCTGGCGCATCCGATGGCCAACAAGGTCGGCTGGTTCAACCTCAACAACATCGCTTGCGGGTTGCTGGGGATGCCGCTCGGCTTCATCGTGATCTACGTGGTCAGCCTGATGGGCAAGGAGCCGTCGAAGGAAATGCAGGCTTACGTCGACGAGATTCGTAAGCCGCGCGGCCGGACGGTTCTCGAAGAAAAGATGTGACCGATCCGACGATCAAGCTGGAGCGGGGCCCTACGGGGCCCCGCTTTATTTCAGTTGCGGGGCTATACGGCAGCAGCCATTGTGTGCGGGGGGATCGAAGCCGGTGACCGCGACGACGCTTTTTTCATATTGGGTCTATCAGCTGCCGAACTTTGTTCTGGCGGTAGTGATGTACACCATGCTCGGGCGCGTGCTGCTCGGCCTGTTCGTCGATCCGGATTCGCCGAACTACATCTGGCGTTTCTTCTGCCGCCTCACCGATCCGGTCGTCGCCGCCATTGCCGTCGTCACGCCGAAAGCCACGCCGCCGGTCGTGGTCTGGCTGTTCGGTTTCGTCTGGCTGTTCTGGCTGCGCGTCGCCCTGCTCTATGGCTTCCTTTTAATGGGCGCCGTCCCGAAGGTGAGCTGACGCCATGGAGAGAAATTTCTATTTCGTCGGCATCGCGTTCTTCGGCATGATCAACGGCATCTTCAATCAGACCGCGCTGTTGTTCGCGCTCATTCATGTGCAGGTGCTGGCGCCGGCGCTGCTGTTCGGCTCAACGTCGCTGACGCTGATGTTCTCGTCGCTGATGGTGTCGACCGCGACCATCATCCTTGCCGGCATTCCGGCCGCGCTTTACGAACGCTTCGCCGGCGTCAAGGACGACTCGAGTCCCGTATCGCTGTGGATCTGGCTAGCTGGTACCGCGATACTAACGCTGCCGGCACTCGGCAATTTTTTCCAGTTCGGCCTGTAAGACACCCGGAACCCGGGAGGCGCCTGGCCGGCGCGGCGCCGGATCATTTGATATTGCCGTCTCAAACGCTGGCATATATTTTGCTTTTTCGGGGGGCGGGGCCCGAAAGGAAGCAGCCATGATCCCGTGCGAACGCTATGCGTTTTTCACTCTGATCCGCGATGCCAGCTTTTTCCTGCTCGCGGCGGTGACGCTGATGATGGCCTTCAGTTTCGCGCCTCCGCTGGCCTTAGAGATCGGCGCGACGGTGGCTTTGATCTTCTCCATCGTGTTGCTGATCCGCAGTTACCTGCTCACTCCGGAGCGCTTTCTACGGAGCGAAGTCTGGCGCGGCCTGGCGCCCGATGAGCGGCCGGCCGGCGAACACGGCGTGCGGATCGCGCAAGCCTATATGGGAGAGCTGTTGCTGCGCTTCGCCAAATCGAGTTCGGCGATAGCCGGGCTGCTCTATGGTTCGGCGCTGATATTGTCGGCGACCGTGGGTTATGACGGGCTCTGACACCGAAACGTGAGTGCTCAAAAAAACGGATTTGGGCTAACTTATTATCTTCGGGTTGCACTTTCTCCGGGGGCGGCATGCAGGAGATGCGGCGGATCGCGTACGAGACCGTGCAGCGGGCCTGCCTGTTCGGTTCGCTGGCGATATTCTGCGTGATGGTCGGAATGTCGTTTGAGCCGCGGCTGGCGTTTCAGGCCGGCGGCACGCTGACCGCGATGATGGCGATCATTCTCATGTACAAGGCGCGCGAGGCGCTCACCAAGCCTTACCGCAAGACCGAGTTGTGGCTCTATCTGCCGGAGGAACTGCGGCCACCGGCAGCTCAAGCGCAATGGGCGAGCGCCACGGTCTTGCGCGAAGTCTATCTCACCTTTGCGCTCTGGACTTCGGCGATATCGATCGCGATGTGGGTGCTGGCGCTGCTGTTCCGGCTGTTCGGCATATGACGGCGCCGAATTAACGCCTGCTGCCGACGAACTGGAAAATCACTTCGCGGCTGTGCGGCCGGCGCCGGTGCTCGATGAGATAAAGGCCCTGCCAGGTGCCAAGCGCCAGTGCGCCGCCGATCACCGGCACATGCAGCGACACGCCATTGAGCATCGCCTTGACGTGCGCCGGCATGTCGTCCGGCCCCTCGAGGTCATGAACCCAAAGTGCATCTTCCGGCGCCAGCCGGTCGAGCGCGGTCATCAGATCGGTCTGCACATCCGGATCTGCGTTCTCCTGAATGGTCAGCGAGGCCGAGGTGTGACGCAGAAAGACCAGCAGCACGCCGTCGCCCGCGCCGCTCTCGACGACGAAGGCGCGCGCGTCGGCGCTGATGTCGCTGAAGCCGGCGCCGTGCGTATCGACGCGCAAGGTGGCGGTGGCGATGGTTGACGCCGGCGTTTCGGTGATGGGCGAGAGCTTGCGGGGCATCGGTGATCTTACCCCTTGCGCTGCATGTCCTTCTGGAAATCGGCGACCATGTCGACGAAATGCCGCCACAGTCTCTCGATCGCCGCGCGCGCCCATTTGATGTCGTCGTCGGTCGGCAGCTTGAGCGCGCCGGTTTTCGCGTCGCCCTCGCCCCGCGGCGCCAGATCGCCCGGCGGACGTGGTCGCGCCGGCGGCGCGCGCAAGGCGGCGATCTCGGATTGCAGGGCGGTAACCCGATCCTGCAAACGCGCGATTTCACTGTCGAACGCGGCGCGCTCCTCGGGCACCGCCTGACAGGTCCAGCCGGCCGTCCGCTGGCCACACAAGGCAACTTGCCCCGTGACGCTGTCGAGCCGCAGGAAACCGCCATCGACGCGGTTGAAGCTAAATCGCGCGGACGCGTCTGGCGCGGCGGCGTCCTTCGCCGCAGTCATTGGTGCTGGCGCAGGCGCTGGCGTCGCCGGCTGGGCTTCTTGCGCGGTTGGCGCCGGACCTTTTTCCGGTACTTGTGACGATTCTTGCGTCTGCGCGCCGAGTGGGCCGCCAGCGAGCAAGATCATGCCGACGATGGCGGCGAGGCTCAGGCTTCGCATCGATGTCGTCCTCCGCTTCGGCCCCGAAACGAGAGCCTAACACCGGCCGGGGCGGCGCTGAACCCGGGCCCCGCCCGCTCCTGTTGATGATCATCCCGCAGTGCACGCAACTGGCTTTTGGAAGTCCCGGAAAATTCCGCCTTTAGGCTCTGATATCAAATACTTAGTGCAGAAGGCTGCTTCCTTGACTCCGCTGGACTCGATCAGTATGGTCCGCGCGGCTTTTAGGGCGGCGGGACTACAAACGGGGCCTTTGAACTACGCGAGTCGAAAGCATGGCTGACGGCACGCGCGGGCAAGGCGATCGAAGAGAACCACCGGCCGACGAGGCTGCTCTCTCCGCGAGGCTCCAACGTCTCGGCGACCGGCTCGCAGATGCGAACCGGCATCCCGAAAACGACCAAGGGACTCGTCAGGCCGCGGACGCTTCGGCTTATGCCCGCGGCTTTCGTATGTCGACCGAACTGGTCGCCGGCGTGATCGTGGGGGCGGGTATCGGCTGGCTCATCGATCGCTGGCTCGGGATATCGCCGTGGGGGCTCATCGTATTTTTGTTGCTCGGTTTCGCAGCCGGGGTACTTAACGTGATGCGGGCGGCAGGTGTCGTGCGCGAACAATCTGACCGATTAAAGCCGAAATAGAGCACGAAAAGTCAAATGGCCGCCGATCCAATCCATCAATTCCGCATCGTCGAATTCTTTCCGGTTGCCCATATCGGCAACACCGAGATCGCCTTCACCAATTCGGCGCTGTTCATGTTCGCCGCCGTGATCATCATCACCGCCTTCCTGGTGATCGGCACCGCCAAGAAGAGCCTGGTGCCGTCGCGCCTGCAATCGGCTGCCGAGCTATCCTACGAATTTGTCGCCACCACCGTGCGCTCGACCGCCGGTTCGGAAGGCATGCGCTTCTTCCCGTTCGTGTTCACGTTGTTCATGTTCATCCTGACCGTGAACTTCATCGGCCTTATCCCCTTCACCTTCACGGTCACCAGCCACATCATCGTCACCGCGGCGCTGGCGATCACGGTGTTCCTCACCGTGCTGTTCTACGGCCTGTACCGGCACGGCCTGCACTTCTTCAATCTGTTTGTGCCGAAGGGCGTGCCGATCCTGATTCTGCCGCTGATCGTGTTCATTGAAGTCCTGTCCTTCGTGTCGCGGCCGATTTCGCACTCGGTGCGTCTGTTCGCCAACATGCTGGCCGGCCACATCACGCTGCAGGTTTTTGCCGGCTTCATCATCCTGATGGGCAGCGCCATGGGCGCGATCGGCTGGATCGGCGGCATCCTGCCGTTCGGCATGATCGTCATCCTGATGGCGCTGGAGACGTTGGTCGCCTTCCTGCAGGCCTACGTCTTCGCCATTCTCACCTGCATCTACCTCAACGACGCCATTCACCCGGGCCACTAACAGCCCGACGAATAAAACTAACACCGTAAAAAGGAGCTTGGTTATGGATCCAATCGCAGCGAAATACATCGGTGCCGGCATTGCTTGCATCGGCATGGGCGGCGCCGGCGTCGGCGTCGGCATCATCTTCGGCAACTATCTGGCCGCGGCGATCCGCAATCCGTCGGCAGCCCAGGGCCAGTTCGGCAACCTGATTTTCGGCTTCGCCATCACCGAAGCGCTCGGCATCTTCTCGCTGCTGATCGCGCTGTTGCTCCTGTTCGCGCTGTAATCTTTAAAAAACTGCGCGACAGGCGTAGGAGCTGATCGATGGCCGAACCACAACACACCACGAGCACCGGGCACGCGCCGGCAGGCGAGCACAAGGCGGGCTTTCCGCCTTTTGATTCGCATTCCTACGCCGGGCAACTGGTCTGGCTGGTGATCGCCTTCGTGTTGCTCTACGTGCTGATGTCGAAATGGGCGTTGCCGCAAGTCGGCGGCATCATTGAGGGCCGGCAGAAGCGCATCGACGACGATGTGGCCGAAGCGGGCAAGCTCAAGACGCAGTCCGACGAAGCGGTGGCGGCCTACGAAAAGGCGCTGGCCGATGCCCGCGCCAACGCGCAGGCCATCGCCAACGAAACCCGCGACAAGCAGGCGGCGGCGGCGGAAGTCCGCCGCAAGACGCTCGAAGACGAGCTCAACGCCAAACTGGCGGAAGCCGAAAAGACCATCGCCGCCACCAAGACGGCGGCGATGAGCAATGTCCGGGGCATTGCCGAGGATGCGACCCGCGCCATCGTCGAGCGTCTGATCGGCGTGGCACCGAGCGACAAGTCGGTCGCTGACGCGGTCGCCGACGCGCTGAAAAGGTAACGGAAATGGCCGAGATATTCCTCGACGCGGAAACCTGGGTCGCTCTGGCCTTTATCCTGTTCCTGGCAGGCCTGGGCTATATCGGCGTCCACAAGATGCTGGCCAAGTCGCTCGACGACCGCGCCATGCGCATCAAGGCGGACATCGACGAAGCCCGTAAGCTGCGCGACGAGGCCGCCCAGTTGCTGGCCGACTACCAGCGTAAGCGCAAGGAAGCCGAAGGCGAAGCCCAGCAGATCGTTGCCGGCGCCAAGGCCGAGGCCGAGCGCATGGCCGCCGAGGCCAAGGCCAAGATCGAAGAATTCGTCGCGCGCCGCACCAAGATGGCCGAAACCAAGATCGCCCAGGCCGAAGCCCAGGCGACCGCCGACGTCCGCAGCGCCGCCGCCGAAGCCGCCATTGCTGCCGCCGAAAAGATCCTCAGCATCGAGACCAAGGGCAAGCTGGCCGGCGAGCTGATTGCCAAGGGCATCGACGACGTCCGCAAGAAGCTGAACTAAGCCAAAAACTTGGAACCGCCGGCCTGGCGCTTGGCGCCTTAAAGCCCCCGGCGGCGACCGCAGGCCGACGAGCCCCGCCCCGGCGTACCCTTTTCCCCGCAATTCCTTAAGACCTTGCGAAAATACACCGCCGGAGCCGCCAGCTGGTCTTTGCGTATTCCGGTGCTGCCGATTACTCTGGCCATTACTGATTCGGCGCGTTTGTAGGCGTATCCGTCAGCGTTTCTGACATTTCCACATTATTTTGGCGCGCCGGATAAACCGGCCGAGGCATCGCCCGTGATCATCTTCGATTGCAACGGCGTACTCGTCGATAGCGAGCCACTGGCAGCTACGATCGTATCGCAGGAATTCATCCGCGCCGGCTTTGCGCTGACGCCGGACATTGTCGCGCGCTATTTCACCGGCCGCCGCCAAGCCGACATGTTCGCCGAGGTGGAAATCGCCGCCGGCCGCAAGCTGCCGAAGGATTTTGCCGCCATCGTCGCCAGCGCGACCTTGCGCCGGTTCCGCGCCGAACTGCGGGCGACCACGCACGCCGCCCATGCGCTGTCCTGGCTGCGCGGGCCGAAATGCGTAGCGTCGTCCTCGACGCTCGATCGCATGCGGGTCAGCCTGGAAACCACCGACCTGATCCGCTACTTCGAGCCGAATCTGTTTTCCGCCGCCGATGTGCCGCACGGCAAGCCGGCGCCCGATCTGTTTCTGCATGCCGCCGCCAAGATGCGGGTCAATCCGGCCGATTGTCTGGTGGTCGAGGATTCGGCCGTCGGTGTCGCCGCCGGCGTCGCGGCCGGCATGACGGTGATCGGCTTCGTCGGCGGCAGCCATGCCGGCGGCAAGCTCGCGACAAATCTCAGCGCCGCCGGCGCCCGCGCCGTGATCTCCGACATGCGCGCGCTCAAGGGCACGGTCGTCGACCTCAGAGGCTGGTAATCAGCCCTGCTTCGGCTTGGCCGCGGGCTTTTTCGCCGCGGGCTTGCGTTTGGCAGGCGGCTTCTTTTCCGGCCCCGCCATCGTGTCGAAACCGACATACACGACATAGGTGTCGATATCGCCGGCCGGCACCGGCATCGGGAAGGTGATGTCGGATTCGACATGGGTAAAGGTGACGCGGTCGTTATCGCTGGCGATGACCACCGGGATGTGGGCGAATTTCGACACGATCGGCTTGGGATTGACGCCCTCCTGCACTATCGCGATGCGCAAGGGCACATCGACCGTGCCTGGGCCGCCGGCCGGGCCGGTGATGACGCGGCCTTCGACGCCGACCTTCATGGTCACCACGCCGGCCGTGACGTTGCATTCCCGCGCCGTGCGGATGATGGTGCCCTGATAACGCAGGCTGAGCACGCCGGGTTGGGCGGTTTTTGAATTGTCGCCGATCATCAGCGTCGCCGCGCCGCTACGCACCGTCACGCCGGGACATTCGATATCGGAGGGATCGGCAGGCGCGCCCTCGGCGGCGGCGCCGGTGGTCGCCTTGTTCGAGTCGAAGACGTTCAAGGACGACAATGACGAACTCAAACTGCTGGAACCGCAACCGGCCAACAGCAGCGCCAGTAACGGCGTGGCTGCCAAAGCAAGGCCTCGAACCTTGACTGGCACTTTTTGGTCCCATCCCCCAAGCATCTTTTTCACTCGCGTTCTTTGACAAAATTCGTTCGGAGTGAGGACGTCCCGCTCCCGGCGCCGCCTCTTATAGCAAACCAAGCGTGGCAAGCCCAAGGCGGCGAAATTGGCGACTTTACGGCCGATCATCGCCGAGCCGCGCATAGAGCAGATGGTCGTGCCAGACCCCGTTGATGCACAAATAGCCGCGCGCATAGCCTTCGCGCTGAAAGCCAGTCTTCTCGAGAAGCCCGACCGAGGCGGCGTTATCGGGAATGCAGGCGGCCTCCAGCCGGTGCAGCCGCAATGGGCCAAAACAGTACGGGACCACGGCCCGGACCGCCGCAGTCATGTAGCCGCGATGGGCGAAAGGCGCGCCGACCCAGTAGCCGATGCTGCCAGTCTGCGCGACGCCGCGCCGGACATTGGCCAGCGTCAAGCCGCCGACCAGCGCCTGGTCCTGGCTGCGAAAGATAAGAAACGCATAGGCCAGATCGTTGCGCTGATCCTCGGCGTAGCGTTTCAGGCGGCGGCGAAACGCGCCGCGCGTCAGATCGTCGGCCGGCCAGACCGGCTCCCAGGGCGTCAGGAAATCGCGGCTGGCTTCGCGCAACGCCGCCCATTCGGCGTGATCGCCGGGCAGCGGCGCCCGCATGAAAATGCCTTTGCCAGTGATCGCCGGCGTCGGCTCGCTCAGACTGACAGTGCGGAAGAAAGCCATAGCGCCTTGTCCGCCAGCGGCTCTTTCACCGGCATGATCTTTTCCGAAAACCGGTACCCACTTTTCGGGATCATGCCGTTAGGCCGCCGGGCGAACCAGACTTTCGGCAATCGCGGCGGTGCTTTCAAGCCCATTGCCGGGCCCGAGCGCGGCAATCGCCGGCCGTCCGCGGGCGATCAAGGCCCGGCCGGCGGCGCGCGCGCTTTCGACCGTGACCGCCTCGACCTTGCCGACGATTTCGTCGAGCGGAATGGGCCGGCCGAAGGCCAGCATCTGGCGCGCGATCTGGCCGAGGCGGGCTTCCGAGCTTTCCAGCGCCATCAACAGGCCGGCTTTCATCTGCGCCTTGGCGCGGGCGATCTCGGCTTCGTTCAGCGTCTCGGTAGCGCTTTCGATCTGGTCGATGACGACGCGCATCAATTCGGGCGCGTCGGCTTCGTCGGTGCCGGCATAAAGCCCGAACATGCCGGTGTCGGAATAAGGCATGTGGAAGGCCTGGATCGTGTAACAGAGCCCGCGAATCTCGCGCACTTCCTGAAACAGCCGCGACGACATACCGCCGCCGAGCACGCTGGTGAAGACCTGCAGACTGTAAAGCGACGGGTCGCGCACCGGCACGCCTTGCAGCGCCAGCGCGATATGCACCTGTTCGAGATCGCGGGTTTCGACCCGCGTGCCGCCGCCGAACTTCGCCGGCTCCGGCTTGGGCGAATCGGGACCGACAAAACTGGAAAATCTCTTCGGCTTCGGCGACGATCTGCGCGTGATCGACGCTGCCTGCCGCCGCCACCAGCATGTTGGGTGCGCGATAATTGCGGCCGAGATAGGTGCGCAGGCTCTTGGCGCTGAACGAGCGCACGGTGTCGGGCGTACCGAGAATGGATCGGCCGATCGGCTGGTCGGGGAACGCGGTTTCCTGCAAGCGGTCGAACACCAGATCGTCGGGGGCGTCCTCGGTAGCGCCGATTTCCTGGGTGATGACGTTCTGCTCGCGCCGCAGTTCTTCGGGGTCGAAGGTCGGCTCGGAGAGAATGTCGGCGAGCACGTCGAGTGCTAAATTCACGTCTGCCTTCAGCACGCGGGCGAAATAACCGGTCGACTCGACACTGGTCGCGGCATTGAGGTCGCCGCCGACCGCTTCGATCGTCTCGGCGATCTGGCGCGCGGTGCGCTTCTTGGTGCCCTTGAACGCCATATGCTCGAGCAGATGCGAAATGCCGTGTTCGTCGGCCCTTTCGTCGCGGCTGCCGGCGCCGACCCAGACTCCGAGCGAGGCCGATTCAAGATGCGGCATGCGGTCCGTCACCACCGAGAGACCGGAGGCCAGGCGCGTTACTTCAACCGTCATACCGCAGCTCCTTGACGCGCCGCCCGCGACGCATTCGACACAAATTTTTCGACCTGAGCTTGATCGGCCGGCAGCACGGTAATGCGCTCGGCCTTCTTCGGCAGGTCAGACAACCAATCTGGGAGGCCGGGGTTCACACCGCAAGCGGCCGCGACCGCGTCCGGAAACTTGGCCGGATGCGCGGTCGACAGCACCACCATGGGGATTGATGGGTCGCGCGTCTCTTTTTCGGCGACGGCGAGAGCAACCGCGGTGTGCGGGTCGGCGCAATAGCCGGCCTCGCGCATCCAGGCGCGGATGGTGGCGGCGGTTTCCTGCTCGTCGGCGCGATCGGCGGTCAGCAGCGACCGCATCTGCTTCAGCGCCGCGCCCGCCACGGTGAAGCGGCCGGATTGCGTCAGCGAACCCATCAAAGCGACGACCTGGGCGGGATCGCGCTGGCAGGTCTCGAACAGCAGCCGTTCGAAATTCGACGACACCTGAATGTCCATCGACGGCGACGAGGTCGCGGTCACGCCGCGCGTCTCATAGTCGCCGGTGGCAAAGGTACGCGCCAGGATGTCGTTGACGTTGGTCGCCACCACCAGCCGGTCGATCGGTAATCCCATGCGCGACGCGACATAGCCGGCATAGACGTCGCCGAAATTGCCGGTCGGCACAGTGAAGGCGACCTTGCGGTGCGGCGCGCCCAGCGCGACCGCGGCGGTGAAGTAATAAACGGCTTGCGCAACGATGCGCGCCCAGTTGATCGAATTGACGCCGGACAGGCGCACGCGGTCGCGGAAGGCATGATGATTGAACATTGCCTTCACCAGAGCCTGGCAATCGTCGAAGGTGCCTTCGATGGCCAGCGCATGCACGTTGGCGTCGGGCGCCGTGGTCATCATGCGCCGCTGCACCTCGGAGATGCGGCCGTGCGGATAGAGCGCGACGACGTCGACCTGGGCTCGGCCGCGGAAGGCTTCGACCGCCGCGCCGCCGGTGTCGCCCGACGTGGCGACGACGATGGTGGTGCGTTCGTTGCGCTTAATGAGGACGTAGTCCATCAGCCGCGCCACCAGCTGCATGGCGAGGTCCTTGAAGGCGAGAGTTGGCCCGTGAAATAGCTCACACACGAACAGATTGCTGTCGAGCTGCACCAGCGGCGCAATCGCCGGGTGGCGGAAGGTGCCATAGGCTTCGCGCGCGATGCGGGCGAGGTCGGCTTCCGGGATGGCGTCGCCGACGAAGGGCTTGATGACTTCGACCGCCACTTCGGCGTAAGGCCGGCCGGCGAAGCTGGCGATGGTCGCTGCCGAAAGCTGCGGCCAGCTCTCAGGGACATACAGCCCGCCATCACGGGCAAGCCCGGCGAGCATCACCTCGACAAAATCGAGCGGGGCACCAGCGCCCCGCGTTGAGATATAACGCATTGAAATAACGTGACTTTTTGTTCAGACCGGGCCGGGATTTGAGCGCACCCTAACCCCGCTCCCGGGCTGACACAAGAAAGCAGGTCGCGGTCACCCCTCGGCGGTGGCAGGCAGAACGGCCTGCATGGCCCCAGCAATTTGCGCCATGTCGCCATCGGATACGGCCAGCAGGCCGAAACGAAACTGGTAGCCCCAGTTTCGTTTGCCGGCACACAGCGCGAGCTGCTCGAGCAGCGGCTTGATCGGCGCCGGATAGGAGGCGACCCAGGACACATCGCGGCGGTACGGACAAGAGCCGCCGCCCATGTCGACGCGGTACGGGTCGCCGCCAACGACAATGCCGATCGCCGTGAAGGCCTGCAGCCGGTCCTTGCCGCCGAATTCGAGCGTAGGCGAGTAATAGGCGACGTTGTCGCCGGGCGCGATGCGGCGCAGCGGCGCCGCCTTGCCATGGCAGACCTGCATGAAGCCGCCGGCCACGCCACGCGCGACATGCGTGGCGCAGGCGACCGCGATCCAGTTCGCGCTCATGATGCGATCACGGCGCGACCGTGGCGAAGACGCGCAGGCGATGCCCGTCCGGATCGAGCGCGACAAAGGTCGGGCCGAAATCCATGTCGGTCGGCTTCTGCGCAATCGGCAGGCCGCGCTTCACCCAATCGGCATAAGTGGCGCGCACGGCATCGGCGTCGCCGACCTTGATGGCAATTTCGCTGCCGCCGGCACCACCCACGGGCTTCGGTTCGACGCCGGACTTCGACCAAAGCCCGAGCATAAGGCCTCCATCCATCGCCAACAGGGCAAAGGTGGGCGCGACCTCGATCGCCGGCTTGCCGAGCAGATCGGCATAAAACGCGGCACTGGCCGGCGGGTTATCGACATAAAGCAGGACGTAGTTGATATCGGGCATGGCTTTTTCTCCGATGTGGCATTTTCGATGCCGTCACCCTAAGCAGGCCCACTGCCAGATTTTGTCAGCATGGTATCAGTCGCCGCCGATGCCCTCGGCGGCGCGCCATTCCTTCAGCAGCACGGCGCGGCGGCGCGGGTAGCGCGTCTCGGTCGGCGTGAGCGACGCGATGCGGTCGACGCGGAAATGCCGGAAGCCCTGGCGCAGCTCGCACCAGGCGGCGACAACAAGGGCGCGCTGGAAGAAACCGATGGCGAACGGCCAGATCGTGCGGCTGCTCTTTTCGCCGTCGTTGCGGGCATAACCGATCACCACCTTGCGTTCGGCGCGAATGGCCCGGCGCATCGTGGCGAGATCGCCGTCGTTGCCGGCGAACTTGTCATCGGACGCGACCAGCAACGCCGAGGTTTCCAGGGTTTGCTTGAGATCGGCCGGCAGCACGGCGGCGATCTTGGCCATTGCATTGCGTGCCGCGCCGCTGAGCGCGTCGTCGGCGCGCGCGGCCACCCAGCGCGAACCGAGCACCAGCGCCTCGATCTCGTCTTCGGAAAACATTAGCGGCGGCAGCATGAAACCGGGGCGCAGCACGTAGCCCATGCCGGCCTCGCCATCGATATGTGCACCCTGCCCGTTCAGGGTCGCGACATCGCGATACAGCGTACGCAGCGACACGCCGAGCTCATCCGCCAGCGCGGCGCCGCGCACCGGGCGGCGGTGCCGCCGCAGCAGTTGAATGAGGTCGAGCAGACGTTGCGCGCGCGACAAGACGGGACCCCATCGTTAAGGCGTCAGCCTATCACATCTGCTGCCAAAATCTGTCAGCGGCGTTTTTTGAAGGATTAACCGCGCCGCCGCAACCGCCCGGCCAGCCAGGCGACGTAAACGCCGCCGAGCGCCAGTGCGAGCCCGAACCAGGTCAGCGCATATTGCAGATGGTTGTTCGGCATCGACACTTCGATCTTGCCCGGCTTGGGCAGCCCTCCGGGCGGCATCGGCTCCTCTTGGTCGATGTAGAACGGCGCCGCCACCGTCCATTTGTTCGCCGCCGCCATCGCCTTGGGATCGCGCACATACCAGACATTGTTCTTGATGTCGTCGGCCGGCGTGAACATCCCGCGCTGCTCTGGCCAGCGCATGTAGCCGACGATGTCGACGCTGCCGCGCGGCAGGCCTTGCGCGCGCGTCGCCGGATCCTTGCGATCGGTCGGTACGAAGCCCCGGTTGATCAGCACGATGCTGCCGCCGGCCAGCCGCGCCGGCGCGAACACCCAGAAGCCCTGGCCCTCGACATCCGCGCGCAGCGACGAACCGGCGGTATAGGCATAGGCTTCTTGGCCGTCGAGGAATTCTGCGGAAAACTCGACGCGCGCATATTCGTTGCCTTCCGGCACCAGCCGCTCCCAGTTCAAACGCGGCGGCAGCGGCTCGGGCGCGCGGGCGGCGCGCGTGGTCACGGTGGCGATCAGATTTTCTTTCCAGACTTTGCGGTCGAGTTGCCAGATGCCGAGCCCGATCAGGATGGCGATGCCGACGGCGGCGAACACCGTCGCGGTCAGTATGCCGCCGCGCCGATGCTCATGCGGCAGCATCAGGCGCCGCCTGTGCGCGCGTCGTCGCGCGACACCAGCCGGCCCGGCGCGGCCTTATGATGATATTGCAGCGCGATCAGCAGACCCTTGACCATGCGCAGCGGCAGCAAGGTGACAACGAGGATCAGCGGCAGCCACAGCGCGGCATGCAGCCAGTAAGGCGGCTGATAGACCACTTCGGTCATCAGCGCGGCGAAGACGACGATCGCGCCGCCGATCAGGATGACGAACACCGCGGGTCCGTCGCCGGCATCGGCGAAGCCGTAGTCGAGGCCGCATTTCTCGCAAGCCGGCCGCAGCGTCAGAAAGCCCTGGAACAGGTGGCCGTCGCCGCAGCGCGGACAGCGGCCGCGCAGGCCGCGGCTGATCGGCAAAGGAGCGGGGCTGGGAGCGGGCGAGCCCGCCGGGGGTGTCTGGTTGCTCATGGATAACCCTCAAAACAAAAGGGCGGCGTTGCCGCCGCCCTTTTGCAGGAAGAATACCGGGCGGTTAGTGCGCCGCCACGACGTGCTCGGCGCCTGCGCCCCACACATATATGCAGGCGAACAGGAACAGCCAGACCACGTCGACGAAGTGCCAGTACCAGGCCGCGAACTCGAAGCCAAGATGCTGGGTCGGCGTGAAGTGACCCTTGAGCGTGCGCACCAGGCAGACGATCAAGACAATGGTGCCGATCAGCACATGCGCGCCATGGAAGCCGGTCGCCATGAAGAAGGCCGCGCCGTACATGTTGCCGCTGAACGTGAAGGCGGCGTGGCTGTATTCGTAGGCCTGCACGCAAGTGAAGGTGGCGCCCAAAAGCACGGTCAGCAGCAGGCCCCACTTCACGCCCTGCCGGTCGTTTTCCAGAAGCGCGTGATGCGCCCAGGTAACCGTCGTGCCCGAGGTGAGCAGGATCAGCGTGTTGAGGAGCGGCAGATGCCACGGGTCGAAGGTCTCGATGCCGGCCGGCGGCCACACACCGTGGGTGAAGGCCAGCTTGCCGATGTCATGCGCCTCGCCGGGAAACAGCGCGATGCTGAAATAGGCCCAGAACCAGGCGACGAAAAACATCACTTCCGAGGCGATGAACAGGATCATGCCGTAGCGGTGCGAGATCTGCACCACGCGGGTGTGGAAGCCCTCGTATTGCGCTTCGCGGATCACATCGCGCCACCAGGCGATGAAGGTGTAGAGCACGCCGAGGACGCCGACGCCGAACACCAGCGGCGCGCTCGAATACAGATGATGCATCCACGAGACGGCGCCGAACGCCATCACGAAGGCGGCCGCGGCGCCGACCGCCGGCCACGGGCTCGGGTCGACCAGGTGGTAGTCGTGGTGCTTGGTATGGGCGTCGGCCATCGTCGGTCTCCGTTCAGGTCTCGTTCGAAGAGGCGCGAGCGGCGCCCCCCATTTTAATGCCGCATGATGCGGTTAAAGCTTACTCGACTTCTTGTCCGCCGCGTCGGCGACGGGCCGGTCCTGTTCACGCAGCGGAAAGAAAGTATAGGACAGCGTGATGGTGTTGAGCGTGTTCTGGTCGCGATCCTCGACGATCTTGGGATCGATGTAGAACACCACCGTCATCTCGCGGGTTTCGCCGGCTTTCAGGGTCTGCTCGGTGAAACAGAAGCAGTTGATCTTGTTGAAATAGCCGCCGACTTGCGGCGGCGCCACGTTGTACGACGCCTGCGCGGTGATCGTGCGCGCGGCCAGATTGATGACCTTGTAATGGACGGTCGCCACTTCGCCGATGCGCAGCGTGATGGTGTCCTGCTCCGGCACGAATTTCCACGGCAGGCCCGGCGTCACGTTCGAATCAAAACGCACGGTGACGGTGCGGCCGAGGATATGATCGGGCGCCTGCTCCGACACCTGCGGCGTGCCGGCGAAGCCGGTGGTGCGGCAGAACCAATTGTAGAACGGCACCGAAGCATAGGCCGCGCCGACCATAGCCGCGACAAACACGCCGCAGCAACCGGCGATCACCATGTCGCGGCGCAGTTTCGGCTTGCTGGTTTGCGGTTCGGTCATTGGTTCAAGCGGTTTGCGTTCAGGCGGTTAGATCGGACGGATCAGGACCATCGGGCCCTTCACCAGCGTCATCACATAAAACAGAATGACCAGCGCGGCGAGCGACACGGCGATGGCAATCGAGCGCGAACGCCGGGCGCGCTTCTGCGCCTCGGTCAGCACGATTCCCTCGCCGTCCGGTTGCTCGTTCATAGCGACATCCATGCTCACGCGGTTAATCGGGCAATCAGCCCGCCCCAGCCGCGCTCGATCATCAGAACTGCGAACAGAAGGAACAGATACAGGATCGAAAATGCGAAAAGGTGCCGGCAGGCGCGCTCGACCGGGCGGCGCTCGCGGAACACCTGGACCGCCAGCACCAGCATGCCGAGCCCGGTCACCACCGAGACGGTGCCATAGAGCGCCCCGGCATAGCCGAGCGGCCACGGCGCAATGCCGAGCGGCACGACAAGCAGGGTATAGAGCAGAATCTGCAGCCGCGTCGTGGCATCGCCCTTCACCACCGGCATCATCGGAATGCCGGCGCGCTTGAAATCGTCGGTGCGATACAGCGCCAAAGCCCAGAAGTGCGGCGGCGTCCAGAAGAAGATGATGAGGAACAGAAGGATCGGCTCGAACGACATCGAGCCGGTGACCGCCGCCCAGCCGATCATCGGCGGAAAGGCGCCGGCGGCGCCGCCGATGACGATGTTCTGCGGCGTCGAGCGCTTCAGCCACATCGTGTAGACGACGACATAAAAGAAGATGGTGAAAGCGAGCAGCGCCGCCGAGAGAACGTTGACCAGCAGGCCGAGCACCACCACCGCGAAAGCCGACAACGTCAGACCGAAGGCCAGCGCCTCGCCCGGCTGAATCCGACCCATCGGCAACGGACGCCGCGCGGTGCGCGTCATCAGCGCGTCGATGTCGGCGTCGTACCACATGTTGAGCGCGCCGGACGCACCGGCGCCGACGGCGATGCACAGAAGCGCGGTGAAAGCGGTCACCGGATGGATCGGACCCGGCGCGACCGCAAGGCCGACCAACGCCGTGAAGATAACGAGCGACATCACCCGCGGCTTCAGCAAAGCGAGGTAATCACCGACGGTCGCCAAACTGGGTTCGGCGATCGTCCCGTTGAATTCCGCGCCTTCGCTGACGAGCGACATGGCTTAGGTTTCGCCTTCCTGACTTCGCGTTACTTGATCCGCGGCAGCGTTTCGAACTGATGGAACGGCGGCGGCGACGTCAGCGTCCACTCTAGTGTCGTCGCGCTGGCGCCCCACGGATTGTTGCCGGCGGGGCGCTTCTTCGCGAAGGCTTCCGCCACGCCAATGAAGAAGATCACCATGCCGATGCCCGCGATGTAGGAGCCGTAGGACGAGACCTCGTTCCAGCCGTGAAACGCATCCGGGTAATCGACGGTGCGGCGCGGCATCCCGGCCAGGCCGAGGAAGTGCTGCGGGAAGAAGATGATGTTGACGCCGATGAAGGTGACCCAGAAGTGCAGCTTGCCGATCGTCTCGTTGTACATGTAGCCGGAGATCTTCGGGAACCAGTAGTACCAGCCGGCGAAGATGGCGAACACGGCGCCGAGCGACAGCACGTAGTGGAAGTGCGCGATCACGTAATAGGTGTCGTGCAGCACGCGGTCGACGCCGGCGTTCGACAGCACGACGCCGGTGACGCCGCCGACGGTGAACAGGAAGATGAAGCCGATCGCCCACAGCATCGGCGTCTTGAACTCGATCGAGCCGCCCCACATCGTGGCGATCCAGGAGAAGATCTTCACGCCCGTCGGCACCGCGATCACCATCGTGGCGGCGATGAAGTAGGCCTGCGCGCCGGTCGACAGGCCGACCGTGTACATGTGGTGCGCCCAGACGACGAAGCCGATCGCGCCGATCGAGACCATGGCGTAGGCCATGCCGAGATAGCCGAACACCGGCTTCTTGGAGAAGGTCGAGACGATCTGGCTGATCATGCCGAAGCCGGGAAGAATGAGGATGTACACTTCCGGGTGGCCGAAGAACCAGAACAGATGCTGGAACAGCAGCGGATCGCCGCCGCCCTCCGGCGAGAAGAAGGTGGTGCCGAAATTACGGTCGGTCAGCAGCATGGTGATGCCGCCGGCGAGCACCGGCAGCGACAGCAGCAGCAGGAACACGGTCACCAGGATCGACCACACGAACAGCGGCATCTTGTGCAGCGTCATGCCGGGCGCGCGCATGTTGAAGATGGTGGTGATGAAGTTGATGGCGCCGAGGATCGAGGAGGCGCCGGCCAGATGGATCGACAGAATGACGAAATCCATCGACGGGCCGGGGTGGCCCGAGGTCGACAGCGGCGCATAGATCGTCCAGCCGGTGCCGGAACCGAGCGAGCCGGGCTCGCCTTCGACGAACAGCGAAGCGATCAGCAGGCCGAACGAGGCCGGCAACAGCCAGAACGAAATGTTGTTCATGCGCGGGAACGCCATGTCCGGCGCGCCGATCATCAGTGGCACGAACCAGTTGCCGAAGCCGCCGATCATCGCCGGCATGACCATGAAGAAGATCATGATCAGGCCGTGGCCGGTCGCGAACACGTTGTATTCGTGCGGGGTCGGGAAAATCTGCAGGCCGGGGTTCTGCAACTCAGCGCGGATGGCGATCGACATGCAGGCGCCGATAATGCCCGCCATCATCGCGAACACCAGGTACATCGTGCCGATGTCCTTGTGGTTCGTCGAATAGACGTAGCGACGCCACCCGGTCGGGTTGGCGTGGGCCTCGTGGGCTTCATGGGCGCCGTGTGCAGCCGCGTTGCTAGCCATGGTTCTTTTCCTTCGACGTTGTCTTTATTCGTATCCGCAGTCGAGTTCCGGACGCCGCGCGCGGCGCCCTTCGTTTATTGCGCCGCTTTGTCGGCCGCGGCGATCATGTTCGGGTTCGGCTGGTTGTCCTGCGCATATTTCTTCTTCGCGCTGTCGAGCCAGGCCGCGTATTCCTGGTCGGTGACGACCCGCACGGAAATCGGCATGAAGGCATGGTCGCGGCCGCACAGCTGCGAGCACTGGCCGTAATAGGTGCCGACGCGCTCGGCTTTGAACCAGGTCTCGTTGATCCGGCCCGGGATGGCGTCGATCTTGATGCCGAAAGACGGCACCGCGAAGGAGTGAATGACGTCGGCGCCGACGGTCAGCACGTGCACGACCTTGTTGACCGGAACGACCATCTCATTGTCGACGGTCAGCAGGCGCGGCTGGCCCGGCTTGAGGTCCTTGGCCTGCGTCATCAGCGAGTCGAATTCGAACTTGGCGTCCGGGTAGCTATAGCTCCAGAACCACTGCTTGCCAGTGGCCTTCACGGTCACGTCGGCCTGCGGCACCTTGAGTTCGTAGAACAGCAGGCGGAACGACGGCACCGCGATCGCCACCAGGATCAGCACCGGGACCACGGTCCAGATCACTTCGATGAACGTGTTGTGCGTGGTGCGGGACGGTACCGGGTTACTGCGGGCGTTGAATTTCACAATTACGATGATCAGCAGAGCCAGCACGAACAAAGTGATGGCCGTGATGATGTACAAAAGGAAATCGTGGAACCAGATGATGTCGTCCATCACCGGAGTCGCCGCCGCCTGCAGCCCGAGCTGCCAGGGGTGCGGCTGACCGGTCTCAGCGGTCTGAGCGAGCGCGAACCCGCCGCTGCCGAAAACGGCCAAATTCGTGGCCACGAAAGCGATCAACCGCTTGAGCACCAGCATTTCTTATGCGCTCCTCGACGAGAAAAACGGCCTCGGACAAGGCCCCTTTTTGCGCCCCTTTTTACCGTCCCGCCATAGGCTGGATGAACGGCTTAGCCCAACACCACACGGCATTTTGCCACGGGCGTGGCAGCTTTGGGTGCAGCGGGACGGGGGGAAATCCCGGCTTCTCAAACCACAATTCCGGGCCTGCCGCAATGCACCTCGTAATAAGTCGCATGAGACAAATGGTTTATCCTCAAGCGTGTCTTCCATGCGGTATTTACGTCATGTTTGGCGCGCTCCATATGGCGCGGCCGCAATTGCCGGTTAGACACTTGCTAGATGCGAACAGCCGGGGCATGACCCTGTTGGACTGAATAACGTGGCAGCGGGGCGGTGATTCGGACGCCCGTCCGCGGTTTCGCCGCGATCGGGTAGCTTGCGCTAAGGGATTGAACTATGGGCATTTTCGAGCATGGCTGGGATGCGCTGCGGCGGGCGCGCCGGCTGACGGCGCTGGCTCTCGTTCCGGCGCTGGCGGCAGTGATCGCGATCGGCTCGGCCGACCGGGCGATGGCCCAGGGCGCCGTCAAATCCGTTCACAAGGACTGGCAGATCCGCTGCGACACGCCGCCCGGCGCCAAGGCCGAACAATGCGCGCTGATCCAGAGCGTGACGGCGGAGGACCGCGCCAATATCGGCCTGACCGTGATCGTGTTGAAAACCGCCGACGCCAAAAGCCGGCTGATGCGGGTGGTGGCGCCGCTCGGCGTGTTGCTGCCCTCCGGCCTCGGCCTCAAGATCGATAATGTCGATGTCGGCCGCGCCGGCTTCGTGCGCTGCCTGCCCAATGGCTGCATTGCCGAAGTCGTCATGGACGACGAGTTGATCAAGAAATTGCGCACCGGCAAAACCTCGACCTTCATCATCTTCCAGACGCCGGAAGAAGGCATCGGCTTCCCGATGAGCCTCGCCGGCTTTGGCGAAGGCTACGACAAGCTGCCGTAAGGCGGCACGACCCGCCAAAGCCCACGCTCGCCTTTCCATGCAATCCGTGGATACTGCCGCGATATTTGGCGGCAGGAGTGAGCGCAGGTGAATCTCGGATTTGTCGGTCTAGGCGCGATGGGCGCACTTATTGTGCCCCGGCTCATGAACGCCGGCCATAAGGTCACCGGTTGGAACCGCTCGCGTGACAAGGCCGAGGCCTTGATCCAGGCCGGCATGGGCTGGGCCGACACGCCGCGCGCGGTGGCCGCGCAATCCGACATCGTGTTCTCGATCGTCACCGACGCCAAGGCGGTGAAGTCGGTGGCGCTCGGGCCCGACGGCGTCATCTCCGGGCTTAAAAAAGGCGGCATCTATATCGACATGAGCACTATCGAGCCGGACGAAAGCCGCGCGGTCGCCGCCGAATTCGCCAAGGCCGGTTCGGTCATGCTGGACGGCCCCCTCTCCGGTTCGCCGGTGACCGTGAAGGCCGGCAATGCCTCAGTGATGATCGGCGGCGACGAGGCCGCCTTCGAGCGGGTGAAACCCGTTCTATTGGCGATAGGCCCGAAGGTGACGCGCATCGGCGCCAACGGTCTCGCCTGCCAGATGAAGATCGCGGTGAACTTGCTGCTGATGGTCGAGATCATCGCCTTCGGCGAAGCGGTCGCGCTCGCCGAAATCGGCGGCGTCACGCGCGAGGCCGCGGTCGACGCGATCTTAAAGAGCGTCGCCGCCTCGCCGGTGATCGGCTATCGCGGGCCGTTCATTCTCGACGGCAACATGCCGGAAGTGCCGCTCGCCGACGTGACGCTGCAGCAAAAAGACATGATGCTGGCGCTCAATCTCGGGCGAACGCTGGGCTCGCCGGTGCCGCTCGCCGCCGCCGCCAATGAGATGATGAACGCCTGCCGTGGCCTCGGCATCGATCACAACGATTTCGTGGTTGCGCATCAGGTCTATCGCAAGCTCGGCGGTCAATCGTAGAGCGACGAACCAACTGGGAACATGCGCATGGCGAAAGACTTGCTGATCCTCACCACCGGCGGCACCTTCGACAAGCGCTATCCCGAAGGCCAATGGGTGACCGAGTTCACCTTTCCGCCCGGACAGGAATCGGCGGTCACCGACATCTTGAAGCGCGCGCGCATGGCGCCCGACAGCTATGCTTGCGAATGGCTGTTCGCCGAGGACTCGACCAAGATCACCGACGCGCAGCGTGAGATCATCGCGGCGCGGTGCGCCGGCGCCGCGCAGAGCCGCATTGTCGTCACCCACGGCACCGACACCATGACGCAGCGCATCGATCCGGCGACCGGCAAACTCTCGGCCGGTCCCAGCACGGCGCAGGCGATTGCCGCGCGCAAGTTCGACAAGACCATCGTGCTGACCGGCGCGGCGCAGCCGGCGGTGCTGCGCGACTCGGATACCGACTTCAATCTCGGGCTGGCCATCGGCGCCGCGCTCAGCGCGCCGGCCGGCGTCTATGTCGCGATGAACGGCCTGGTGCTGCCGTGGGACGCCGTCGTGAAAGATGTCGATGGACGTTTCAGAAGACTGTAGGCTGCCGCCAATCGCAACGATCGCCGCTTTGGGAGAAACACCATGACATCATCGGCCGAAAAATTCGGGCGCGCGCTGGGCAAAGCCGTGAAAGGTGCCAAAGACATCCTCAATGAGGACAGACCGGCGCCGGTGATGTACCGCACCAATCTGCGCGACGTGCCGAAGGTCGAAGGCCTCAAGCACGACGACGGCTGGGTCGACATGCAGGTGCAATTCCTGATCGACAAGAAGTCCGCCGACGCCGACCACGTCGTCGGCTGGACCGTCCTGAAGCCGGGCGCGCGTCACGAAAACCATCGCCATCACAACTGCGACGAGTTTTTCATCGTGCTCAAGGGATCGGGCATGATCTACACCGACAAGGGCGACACGCCTTCGGTCGAAGGCGACGTGGTCTATTCGCCGCGCGGTTGCTGGCACGGATTCAACAATACCTCGAACGAGGATGTCGTGCTGGTGTGGGGCTGGATGGGCGCCGGCACGATCGAGGATTCAGGTTACGAAGTGCATCCGGACAGTCACAAGTAAGCAAGAGAAAGCCGTCACAATGAACGCCTGGGATCATCCGCTCATTAAGAAGGGCATGCCCGCCCAGCTCGAAAAACGCCGCGCGCGCATCGCCGCCGGCGCGCGGCCGCTCGGCTGGAAAGTCGGCTTAGGCGCGCCCGCCACGATGGAGCGGCTGGGCCTGCAGGCGCCCGTGGTCGGCTATCTGATGCAGCGCGCCTTGGTGCTGTCAGGCTCCACCGTGTCGTTTGCCGGCTGGACCAGGCCGGTGGCCGAAGCGGAAATCTGCGTTCGCATGGCGAGCGACTTGCGCGCCGGCGCGACGCCTGAGGCGGCGATCGCGGCGATCAAGGAAATTTTGCCGGCGATCGAACTCGCCGATTTCGATCCGCCGCCGACGCCGGACAATCTCGACGTCTTGCTCGAAGCCGACATCTATCAGCGTCATGTCGTGCTGTGCGGCAATACCCGTTTCGGCGGCAGTGTCGCCGGTCTGACCTCGCGCGTGTTCCGCCGCGGCGAGGTCGTCAACACCACGACCGACCCCGAAGCCTTGACCGGCAAGCTCGGTGACATCGTCGCCCATGTCGCCAATACGCTCGCCGCTTACGGCGAGAAGCTCGCGGCCGGCGACGTCATCATCACGGGCTCGATCACGCCGCCGATCATGATCGACGCCGACGAGACCGAGATCGCCCACGCGCTCGATCCGATCGGCGAGGTGTCGGTGAATTTCACGCGCGACTGATTACTGGTCGTCGCGCGGTGCGCGGGCAACCGAATGCAAGCGATCACGCACCGGTATGGATCGAGCGTGGCGCAACGAAGCGAAGCGAAAGGTATCGCTGCCTGTCCCTCGCAAGCGCAGAGGATAACACAGGGTACGTGGGCACATTCTTGATGCCGACTATCGTCTGAACGGTTACTCCTTGTGCCTGCCGCAAGGTTCCCCATGTGCACAGTGACCGAACTTCATCCGGAATTGGGGAATGACTTATGTCGCTGCTGTTCTCAAAAGCCACTCTCGGCAAGCTGACCTTGCAAAATCACATAGTGATGGCGCCGCTGACGCGCAGCCGCGCCACCGGCAATATCCCCAACGAACTGATGGCGGAGTATTATGCCCAGCGCGCCGGCGTCGGGCTGATCATCACCGAAGGCACTTCGCCCTCGCCCAACGGTCTGGGCTATGGGCGCATCCCCGGCATTTTTTCGAACGAGCAAGTCGCCGGCTGGAAGAAAGTCACCGACGCCGTGCACGCCAAAGGACCCAAGAATTTGGGCGCCAAGATTTTCGTGCAGCTCATGCACACCGGCCGCATCGCGCATCAGCTTAATCTGCCGCAAGGCGCGCGCGTCCTCGCCCCCTCCGCGGTTGCCGCCGCCGGGCAGATGTACACCGACGCCGAAGGCATGAAGGACCATACGACGCCGGAAGCGATGACCGAAGCCGACATCATGGCGACCACGGCCGAATTCGTGAACGCGGCGACCAATGCCGTGAAGGCCGGCTTCGACGGCGTCGAACTGCACGCCGCCAACGGCTACCTGCTCGAACAGTTCATCCGGCCGAATTCGAACGTCCGCACCGACCAGTATGGCGGTGGAATCGAGAACCGCGCACGCTTCGTGCTGGAAGTGGCCGAGGCGGTGATCGCTGCGATCGGCAAGGACAAGGTCGGCATCAGACTGTCACCCTATGGCGCGTTCAACGACATGGCGCTCTATCCCGAGATGGAAGCCGACTACGCCTATCTGGCCGAAAAGCTGAATGCGCTCGGCCTGGCCTACATCCACGTCGTCGATCACTCGGCGCAAGGCGCGCCGGTCGTGCCCGATTCGATCAAGGCCACCTTCCGCAAGGTCTTCAAGCAGTCGCTCATCCTGTCCGGCGGCTATGACGTCAAGCGCGCCGAAGCCGATCTAGCGGCGGGCCGCGCCGATCTGATCGCCTTCGGCAAGCCGATCCTCGCCAATCCGGACCTGGTCGAGCGCTTCAAGGCCGGCGCGCCGCTGAACGCACCCGACATGGCGACGTTCTACACGCCGGGAGCGAAGGGCTACACTGATTACCCGGCGCTGGCGCCACAGGCCGCCTGACCGGTTTCCGCTTCAACAGGCTTTTCAATAGGTGGGCATCCGCGCCATAAGTGCGGATGCCTTTTTCTTTTAAAGCAGCACGGCCGTGATCCCCTGGTCGCTCATCGATACGGCGAAAGTCCCCGGCGGCGGCGAACTGCGGCTGATGCAGCGCGGACCTGAGTTCTCCATCAAGCTCGACGGCAACGAGCTGATGAACAGCCGGCTGAGCGGCTCGGAAAAGGCGCTCGCCACCTTCGCCTGCGAACTGATCGCCACGCGCAACCGAGCGCGGCTGCTGATCGGCGGCCTCGGCATGGGCTTCACGCTGCGCGCCGCGTTGCATGCGCTGCCGCAGGATGCGCACATCGACGTCGCCGAACTGGTACCGGCGGTCATCGCCTGGGCACGCGGACCGATGGCGGAGATCT
>JAQSCR010000394.1 GCA_029945495.1 Pseudolabrys sp.
GGGCGGAGGCGGCCAAACCCCGGAGCCGCCGCCGCCGCATTACTGAGGCCGGTGCCGCGCCCGTCCAGCGCATAGCTGGTTCACGCTCGCGCGCATGCCGCTTCGCGCGAAAGCAGCGCCAGCCCCATTTTAATTTCCCGCCGGAGGCGCTAGACGACAACAAACAAGGGGGACGCCCATGCTTTCCGATGCCGACCGCAAGAAATGTGCCGATATCCTGATGAAGGCTCAAGCCGAGCACAAGCAGGCGGTCCAGCTGTCCGTGACATTTCCCAGCATCGAAATCGAGGATTCCTACGCGATCTCGACCATGGTCGCCGATCGCAAGATCGCCGCCGGCGCCAAGCTGATCGGCCACAAAGTCGGCCTGACCTCGAAGGCGATGCAGCGCTCGTCGATGATCGACGAGCCGGATTACGGCTACATCCTCGACGACCAGATGATCGGCGACGGCGCCAAGGTGCTGCACGCGAATTATTGCAAGCCGCGGGTCGAGGTCGAGCTAGCCTTCGTCATGGGCAAGCGCCTGAAAGGCCCGGGCGTCGGCCTGGCCGACGTGCTGCGCGCCACCGAATATGTCATCCCGGCGATCGAAATCGTCGATGCCCGCCTGCAGGACCAGCGCAAGATCGTTGACACCGTCGCCGATAACGGCGCCGCCGCCGGCATCGCGCTGGGCGGCCGTCCGGTCGGCCCGCTGGACGTCGACCTGCGCTGGGTCGGCGGCATCATGTACAAGAATTCCGAAATCGAGGAGACCGGTCTCGCCGCCGGCGTGCTCGGCCATCCGGCGCTCGGTGTCGCCTGGCTCGCCAACAAGATCGGCCAGCACGGCCACGCACTCGAGCCCGGCCACATCGTGCTGGCCGGCTCGTTCACCCGCGTGGTGTTCGCGCAGAAAGGCGATACCATCCACGCCGATTACGGCCCGCTCGGCGGTATCGCCATCCAATTCATCTAACGCCTGCGCCGGTCGCGCCGCGCGGATCTATAAAATCAGGGGAAACGACCAATGCCCGAATTCAGGCGCAACGCCTTCAAGGCCGGCCTCAAGGCGAAAAAGCTGCAGATCGGTCTGTGGCAATCGCTGTGCAGCAATATTGCGTCGGAGATCACCTCCGATTCCGGTTTCGACTGGATATTGCTCGACACCGAGCATTCGCCCAACGAGATCCCCGATCTGTTGTCGCAATTGCAGGCGATGGAACTCGGCACCGCGACGCCGATCATCCGCCCGGCCTGGAACGACGCTGTGCTGGCCAAGCGCTGCCTCGACATCGGCGCGCAGACGCTGCTGTTCCCCTATGTGCAGAGTGTCGCGGAAGCAAAAGCCGCGGTCGCCTCGACACGCTACCCGCCGCAAGGCATTCGCGGCGTTTCGGTTGCCGCGCGCGCCAGCCGCTACGGCCGCGTGCCGGGCTATCTCGGCAAGGCCAATGACGAAATCTGCGTTCTGGTGCAGGTCGAAACCCGCCAGTCGCTCGACCAGATCGAGGCGATCGCCAAGGTCGAGGGCATCGACGGCGTGTTCATCGGACCGTCCGATCTCGCGGCCTCGCTCGGCCATCTCGGCAATCCGCAGCACGCCGACGTGCAGGCGGCGATGAAGAACGCGGTCGAGCGGCTCACCGCGGTTGGCATGCCGGCCGGCATTCTAACCGGCAATGAGGAGGAGGCCCGCCGCTACATCGACTGGGGCTATCTGTTCGTCGCGGTGGGTTCCGACGTCGGTCTGCTCGCCAAGGCGGCCGATACGCTCGCCAAAAAGTTCAAGCCGGTCTGACCAGTTCGTTGTTTTACGTGGTAAATCGGGCCATGCGGCCGGGGCTGCCCTAACTGTGGGCATGCCGGGCTGCATTCGGCTATTTTCAACGACCGATCTATATGAAATAACAGCCCCTTAGACGCTTGCCGGCAACCGGGATCGTTGCTGAGAAATAAGCGCTGAGGGGAACGCCGCGTAATGAGTGCCGAAATCATCCTCGAAACCGAGGGTCTTGCCAAAGAATTTGCCGGATTTGCCGCCGTCGGCGGCGTCGATCTGCGCGTCAAGCGCGGCAGTATCCACGCCCTGATCGGGCCGAACGGCGCCGGCAAGACCACCTGCTTCAACCTGCTGACCAAGTTCCTGAGCCCGACACGCGGCCGCATCGTGTTCAAGGGCCAGGACATCACCGCGATGGCGCCCGCCGATGTGGCGCGGCTCGGCCTGGTGCGGTCGTTCCAGATTTCCGCCGTGTTCCCGCATATGACCGTGCTGGAAAACGTGCGCATCGCGCTGCAGCGCCTGCGCGGCAATTCGATGGACTTCTGGCGCTCGCGCGCGGTGCTCAATCAATATAACGCCAAGGCAATGGCGCTCATCGCCGATGTCGGCCTGTCCGAATTCGCCAACTGGACCGCGGTCGAATTGCCGTACGGCCGCAAGCGCGCACTGGAAATCGCCACCACGCTGGCGCTCGATCCGGAAATGCTGCTGCTCGACGAACCGACCGCCGGCATGGGCCACGAAGACATCGACCGCATTTCGCAACTGATCAAGCGCGTCGCCGCCAACCGCACCGTGCTGATGGTCGAGCATAACCTGTCGGTGGTCGCCGACCTGTCCGACACCATCACCGTGCTGACGCGCGGCCGCGTGCTGGCGGAAGGCGATTACGCGACGGTGTCGAACAATCCGGAAGTGCGCGAAGCCTATATGGGTGTCGGACATGCTTGACGTCACCAGCCCGCTGCTTGCGGTCAAGGATCTGCAGGCCTGGTACGGCGAGTCGCACATCCTGCATGGCGTGAATTTCGACGTGCGCGAAGGCGAGGTGGTCACGCTGCTCGGCCGCAACGGCGCCGGCAAGACCACGACCATGAAGTCGATCATGGGCATTGTGGCCAATCGCACCGGCTCGGTGCGTTTCGAAGGCCAGGAACTGATCGGCAAGCAGTCGAACCAGATCGCGCGCGCCGGCATTGCGCTATGCCCGGAAGAGCGCGGCATTTTCGCCAGCCTCAGCGTCGAGGAAAACCTGCTGCTGCCGCCGGTGATCCGGCCGGGCGGGCTGTCGCTCGACCGGATTTTCGAACTGTTTCCCAATCTCAAAGAGCGACTCGGTTCCAGCCAGGGCACCAAATTGTCCGGCGGCGAGCAGCAGATGCTGGCGATCGGCCGCATCCTGCGCACCGGCGCGCGGCTGTTGATGCTGGACGAACCGACCGAAGGTCTTGCGCCTGTCATTATCCAGCAAATCGGCAAGACTATAAGATCGCTCAAACAGCAGGGTTTCACGATCCTGCTGGTCGAACAGAACTTCCGTTTCGCCTCGACCGTGGCGGATCGGTACTACGTCATGGAGCACGGCCGTATCATCGACCAGTTCTCGAATTCGGAGCTGGACGCTAACGTTGAGAAACTGCACGAGTATCTCGGAGTCTAGGTTTAAAGCTTTAAAACAAACTGGAGGAATACATCCATGCGAAAATCCCTAGGGTTGGCGGCGCTGGCCGCGCTTCTGCTTTGCGGTACCGCTTCGGCGCAACAGATTAACGTCAAGATCGGCGTGCTGACCGACATGTCGAGCCTCTATGCCGACGATACCGGCCCGGGCTCGGTCATCGCCGCCAAGCTCGCGGCTGAAGATTTCATGAAGAGCCATCCGAACGTGAAGGTCGAGGTAGTCAGCGCCGACCACCAGAACAAGGCCGACGCCGGCACCAACATCGTCAACCAGTGGATCGACCGCGATGGCGTCGATATGGTCGCCGACGTGCCGAACTCGGGCGTCGCGCTCGCCATCAGCGAAGTGATCCGCGCCAAGAACAAGGTTTTTGTCGCCTCGGGTCCGGCGTCGTCGGATCTGACCGGTCCGAAGTGCAGCCCGAATACGGTGCACTGGACCTACGACACCTGGATGCTGGCCAACGGCACCGGTAAGGCCATCGTCAAGTCCGGCGGCGACACATGGTTCTTCCTGACCTCGGACTACGCGTTCGGCCATGCGCTCGAACGCGATACCGCGGCGGTGGTCGAGAAGAGCGGCGGCAAGGTGCTGGGCAAGGTCCGGCACCCGATCAACACCAACGACTTCTCGTCGTTCCTGCTGCAGGCGCAGTCGTCGAAGGCCAAGGTCATCGGCTTGGCGAACGCCGGCGGCGATACCATCAACGCCATCAAGCAAGGCGCCGAGTTCGGCATTGTTGCGGGCGGCCAGAAATTCGCCGGCCTCCTGATCTTCGCGCCGGACGTCGCCGCGCTGGGCCTCAAGACCGCGCAAGGCCTGACCTTCACCGAGACCTGGTACTGGGATCTCAATGACGGCACCCGCGCCTGGACCAAGCGTTGGGACAAAGAGCGCAACTCGGCCGGCAAGCTGCCGAGCATGAACATGGCCGGCGTCTATTCCGGCACGCTGCACTACCTCAAGGCCGTTGCCGCGGTCGGCAGCTCCAAGGACGGCGCGAAGGTCGTCGAGGAAATGAAGAAGTTGCCGGCCGAGGACTCGATCTACGGCAAGAGCACGGTCCGCGTCGACGGCCGCGTGCTGCACCCGGCCTATCTCTTCGAGGTGAAGAAGCCGGAAGAGTCGAAGTATCCGGGCGACCTCTACAATATCAAGGCGACGATCCCGCCGGAGGAAGCGTTCCGTCCGCTCAAGGACGGCAACTGCCCGCTGGTTAAGGGCTGATAAGCAGAAACAAGAGGGGCGGGCTGACAAGTCCGCCCCTCGCTTTTCGGTAAGAACGCATGGTTGAAATCTTCGGCATTCCGTCCGGCGCCTTGTTCGGCCAGCTCTTGATCGGGCTGATCAACGGCTCGTTCTATGCGTTGCTGAGTCTAGGTCTTGCCGTCATCTTCGGCATGCTCAACATCATCAATTTCGCCCACGGCGCCCAGTACATGCTGGGAGCGGTTATGGCCTTCCTGCTGCTGCAATGGACCGGGATAGGCTACTGGTGGGCGCTGATCGTTGCGCCGCTCATCGTCGGCGCCATCGGCATCGTCATCGAGCGCGCTTTCCTGCAATGGCTTTATAAACTCGACCATCTTTACGGCCTGCTGCTGACCTTCGGCCTGGCGCTGATCGTCGAGGGCATTTCGCGTAATTTCCTTGGCTCCGCCGGTCTGCCTTACGCGTTGCCGGATTCGCTGCGCGGCGGTCAGAACCTTGGCTTCATGTTCCTGCCGAATTATCGCGCCTGGGTGATCGTCGCCTCGCTGACGGTCTGCTTTGCCACCTGGTTCGTGATCGAGCGCACGCGGCTTGGCGCTTACCTGCGCGCCGCGACCGAGAACCCGACTTTGGTGCGCGCCTTCGGCATCAATGTCCCGGTGATGATCACGCTGACATACGGCTTCGGCGTGGCGCTGGCCGCCTTTGCCGGCGTCATGGCGGCGCCGATCTATAATGTCTCGCCGCAGATGGGGTCCGAACTGATCATCGTCGTCTTCGCCGTGGTGGTGATCGGCGGCATGGGCTCGATCCTCGGCGCCATCATTACCGGCTTCAGCCTCGGCGTGGTCGAAGGCCTCACCAAGGTGTTTTTCCCGGAAGCCTCGAACACGGTGATCTTCGTCATCATGGCGATCGTTCTGCTGGTGCGTCCGGCCGGGCTGTTTGGGCGGAGGACATGATGGAAAACGTGCAACCGGCAGCCGTCGTCGCCTCCAGGTCGCCGTCCGCGCTGCGCCAGAACAGCGAACTCATTGCCTTCGCGCTGATGGCGGTGGGACTGGCGGTGGCGCCGTTCTTCACCTATCCGCTGTTTCTGATGCAGGCGATGTGCCTTGCGTTGTTTGCCTGCGCCTTCAATCTGCTCATCGGGTATGTCGGTCTGCTGTCGTTCGGCCATGCGCTCTATTTCGGCTGGGCAAGCTACGTTTCCGCCTACGCGGCGAAATCCTGGGGCCTGACGCCGGAACTCGCGATCATTGCCGGCACGCTGACCGCCGCGGTCCTCGGTCTGGTTGCCGGGTCGCTCGCCATCCGTCGCCAGGGCATCTACTTCGCCATGATCACCTTGGCCTTGGCGCAGATGATGTATTTCGTCGCGCTGCGGGCGAAGTTCACCGGCGGCGAAGATGGCATTCAAGCGGTGCCGCGCGGGTTTCTGTTCGGGCTGATCGATCTGCGCAACGAAGCCGCGATGTACGTCGTCGTGCTGGCGATCTTTCTCGGCGGCTTCTTCCTGATCTACCGCATCATCCATTCGCCGTTCGGCGAAGTGCTCAAAGCGATCCGCGAGAACGAGCCGCGGGCGATCTCGCTCGGCTACAAGACCGACCGCTACAAGCTGATCGCCTTCGTGCTGTCGGCGACGCTGGCCGGCGTCGCCGGCTCGACCAAGGCGATCGTGCTTCAGATCGCCTCGCTCACCGACGTCAACTGGCCGATGTCGGGCGAAGTCGTGCTGATGTCGCTGGTCGGCGGGCTCGGCACCATCTTCGGGCCGGTGGTCGGCTCCTTCGTCATCCTGGTGATGCAGTACAAGCTCGCCGCCGTCGGCGAATGGGTGCTGGTGATCCAGGGCATCATCTTCGTCTCCTGCGTGCTGCTGTTCCGCCGCGGCATCGTCGGCGAGATCACCGCCTGGATTTCCGGCCGGCTCAAAAGCTGAGGCCGCGGCCTCCGGCGCTTTTGCGGTAGATCAAGGCAGGTCGTCGGAACGCCGCGCACGTTGGTTACGGGAGTAACCAAGGAGCGCGGGACATGTCGGCACAGCCAGAGCCCATTCACGACATTGCACATCTAGGTAATGTGGAATTACTCACGCCCAAGCCTGCCGAGAGCCTTTGGTATTTCCGCGACTTGCTGGGCATGGAGCCGGTGCACACGGCCGGCAAATCGGTGTATCTGCGCGGCTATGGCGACTACGCCACCTCGACCCTCAAGCTGACCGAAGCGGCCCAGCCCGGCGTCGGCTGCGTCTCTTGGCGCACCGCCAGCCCGCAGGCGCTGGAGCGCCGCGCCAAGGTGATTGAACAGGCGGGCTTAGGGCTCGGCTGGACCAATGGCGACTTCGGCCGCGGCCGTTCCTATCGCTTCCACGATCCCGACGGCCACCTCATGGAAATCTATTACGAAGAGCAGAAATTCGTCGCGCCGCCGGAACTGCATTCCAATCTCAAGAACCTGCCGCAGAAATTCACCGGCCGAGGCGCCGGCGTGCGCCGCATCGATCATCTGGCGCTGCTGGCCAAGGACGTCGAGGCCAACCGCAAATTCGCCACCGAGCTGCTCGGCTTCCAACTGCGCGAGCAGGTGCGCTACGATGAGGGTAAGACCGAGATCGGCTCGTGGATGAGCCCGACCGCCATACATCACCAGCTCGCTTATGTGGTGGACGTGAAGGCCGCGCATGGCCGCCTGCATCACTTCTCGCTGTGGGTCGACAACCGCGACGACGTGCTTCGTGCCGCCGATATCCTCACCGAGAACGGCATCTTCATCGAGGCCGGCCCGTCCAAGCACAACAATTCGCAAGGCTTCTATCTCTACAGCTACGAGCCGGGCGGCAACCGCGTCGAGGTTTATTCGTCGAGCTTCCTGGTGGTGGCACCGGATTGGGAGCCGGTGATCTGGAACGAGGAGGAGCGCGGCACCGGCACTTATTGGGGTGCCAAGCTGCCCGACAGCTTCATCGAATACGCGACACCGAATGTGCAGGGCGAGGTGAGCAAGTCCCCTGAAGTTCTCAAAGAGGCGATCGCGGCGCTGTCGTGACGCCGCCGGGTCCCGGCGTGGGCTTAAAAGTGCGTCCGCGGCGCCGCAATTATGTCGCCGCGAACGCCGGACCGGTTGCCTAGGCTCTTTGAATCGCTGGCGAATCAGCTTAAGCAGGTGGAGTTATCCACACCTGTGCGTCGTCGTCATTGTGCGATTGTTCGTCGTTGCCGTTCACGCAACGATCAGGGGGTAGACGATTCGGCGCTCGACACTGGGCTCCCCCAATGCAGGCTTTGCCTAGCAGACCACGTCTCGATCAGATCGCGCTGAAATGGCACGATCTCGCGCAGCGCCGGCTCGACTATTACACTGAGCTTTATCGCAGCGGCCGCTGGCGCCATTACTACACGCAGGAGCGATTTGCCGTGCGCATGCTCGATGTCATCAACGTCGCCAGGAAGTGGCGCGAACTGGCCGGCCTGCCGCCGGCGGAGCAGGCGTCGCGGAACGACGACTCGCTGCGCCCCGCCGCATGATCCCGATCCGGCTTTTTTTCGCCGCCGCCGTCGTGTGCGCTGGCGCGTTGCAGCCTTCCTTCGCGGCGGCCGACCTCAAGCAGGGCGCGGCGCTGCTGACGCGCGACTGTTCGCCGTGTCACGCCGTTGGCCCCACCGGTAACAGCCCGCGCGCCGATGCGCCGGCGTTCCGGACGCTGGGCACCCGCTATCCGATCGAGCAGTTGGAAGAGGCGCTGGGCGAGGGCATCATGTCCGGCCACCCGGATATGCCGGAATTCAAGTTTGACGCCGACGAGGTCGGTGACATCATCGACTACCTGAAGTCCATCCAGAAGCGCTGAGCCGGCGTCTGCCGCTAAGCCCGGCGCGCCAAATTCCCGCCCGCAGAGTAGCCCCATGACCAGTGCCCTTTTTTCGCCGATCCGATTGGCCGGCCTCGAGCTTGCCAACCGCCTGGTGGTCTCGCCGATGTGCCAGTATTCCGGCGACGACGGCTGCGCCAATGACTGGCACCTGGTGCATCTCGGCATGCTGGCCAATTCCGGCGCCGGTCTCGTGGTGGTCGAGGCCACCCATGTCGAGCGCGCCGGCCGCATCACCCATGGCTGCCTCGGCCTGTATTCCGACGACAACGAGGCCGCGCTGGCCCGCGTCATCAATAGCGCGCGGCGCGCCGGCACCGCCAAGTTCGGCATCCAGCTGGCCCATGCCGGCCGCAAGGGCTCGGCGCAGAAGCCGTGGGAGGGCCCGATCGCGCTGAAAGCCGGGCAGGACCCGTGGGAGACCTTCGCCGCCTCGCCATTGCCATGGGGCGAAAACTGGCATACGCCGCGCGAGGCGGCCGAAGCCGACATCGTTCGCGTGCGCGACGCCTTCGTCGCTTCCACCAGGCGCGCGCTGCGCATCGGCTTCGACGCCATCGAGCTGCACATGGCGCACGGCTATCTGCTGCACGGCTTCATGTCGCCGATCTCCAACAAGCGCACCGACCAATATGGCGGCTCGTTCGAGAACCGGCTGCGCTTTCCACTTGCGGTGGCGAAGGCCGTGCGCGCGGTGGTGCCGAAAGACGTGCCGCTCGGCGCGCGCATCACCGGCAGCGACTGGCGCGAGGACGGGCTGACGCCAGACGACGCGGTGGCGGTCGCCAAAGCGCTCAAGGCCGAGGGCATCGACTTCATCTGCGTGTCGTCCGGCGGCGCGCTCGCCGAAATCCGCAATCCGACCGAGGCCGGCTACAACGTGCCGTTCGCCGCGCGCGTCAAGAAAGAAGCCGGCATCGTCACCCGTGCCGTCGGCGCCGTCATCGATCCGGCGCACGCCGAAAAGATCGTCGCTTCCGGCGACGCCGACATGGTCGCCGCCGCGCGCATCTTCCTCGACGATCCGCACTTCGGCTGGCACGCCGCCAAGGCGCTCGGCGCCGACGTGCCGCGCCCGGTGCAATATGCCCGCGCCGGCCCGGCGCTCTGGGCGCCGGCCAAGGCGAAGGGGTGACGTGTCTGGTCATTCCGGGGCGCGCTAAAAGCGCGAACCCGGAATCCAGAAACAAGTTAGGAATGAGCATCAGGATTACGGGTTCGGCCCAATCGGGCCGCCCCGGAATGACGGCTTAGAATGGAAAACTACGTCTTCCTCGCCGTGCTGTTCGCCGCGTTGTGTCACGCCGGCTGGAACGCGCTGGTCAAGGTCGGGCTCGATCCGCTCTCGACCACGACCTTGATCGCCATCGGATCCGGCCTGGTGGCGCTGCCATTCATCCCATTCGCCGGCCTGCCGGCGAGCGCCGCCTGGCCATGGCTCGCAGCCTCGGCGGTCATCCACCTGTTCTATTTTGCCGCTTTGATCGAGAGCTACCGCACCGGCGATCTCGGCCAAGTCTATCCGATCGCGCGCGGCTCGGCGCCGCTGATGACCGCGTCGGCGACGACCTTCATCGTCGGCGAGCGGCTCAGCCCCACCGGCTGGAGCGGCATCGTCGTGCTGGTTGCCGGCGTCTTCCTTTTGTCGGCGCGCGGCGGCCGCGACCTGGTGCGCTTCGACCGCCGCGCCGTCGGCTTCGCGTTGCTGACCGCGCTGACCATCTGCGCCTATTCGGTGGTCGACGGCATCGGCGCGCGGCTGGCCGGCGATCCGAACGCCTATTCGCTGTCGCTGTTCGTGCTCAATGCACTGGTGCTGGTGCCTTATGCGCTGTTCCGCGACGGCCGCGCCGTTATCCCGGCGATGCGCGCCTATTGGCGGCGCGGCTTTGCCGGCGGCGCGCTGCAGATCGTGTCCTACGGCACGGTTTTATGGGCGATGACGCTGGCGCCGATCGCCATCGTCGCCACCTTGCGCGAGACCAGCGTGCTGTTCGGCGCGGCTATTGCCGTCATCGTGCTGAAAGAGCCGCTGCGCGCGGTGCGCGTCGCCGCCGCGCTGCTGATCGTCGGCGGGCTGGTGCTGATCCGCATTCAATAGGCCGCTCATTTGGGGGCGGTGCGACGGCGTGATTGGAAATTCAGGCCAGTTTGCGCGGCGCGGCGGTCTTCTTATCGCCGGTATTCGGCGTGCCCATGGGTTCGATAAGAAGAATTTCCACTTCTTCTTTCGCGACCGGACGGTGCTCGACGCCCTTGGGCACGATAAATAGCTCACCGGGTCCAAGCGTAACAGTGCGGTCACGCAGCTCGATGTCGAGCCGGCCGTTGAGAACCAGAAAGAAATCGTCGGTGTCATCGTGCTTGTGCCAGACGAATTCGCGTTTCACTTTGACGACCATCACATCATGACCGTTCATCTGTGCGACGGTTCTCGGCGACCAGTGCTCGGAAAATGCCTTGAGCTTCTCCGCCAGGTTGATCTTGTCGTCCACGTGTCAGTCCTTTCATTGAAGCCGGCCGGAAGGCGTTCACACGACCGCTAGCGATAGCCGTAGGCGCGGGCGAGTTTCGCCGGATCGGCGCCGAGGAAATAGGCGAGCCGCAGCCGCCACATCAGCAGCACGGTGCGCAGCGTGCCGCGCTCGCGCCAGCGCCGGCCGGAGGTGGTGACGCGCGCGCTCACACACAGCGGGCGGCCGAGCCGCTTGAGCTTCACTGAGAGCGCGATGTCCTCCATCAGCGCGATCGGCGGAAAGCCGCCGACCTCCGCGAAAGCCGCGCGCGTCATGACCATCGCCTGATCGCCGGTGGCGATGCCGGTTAGCCGCGAGCGCAGGTTCATCGCCGCCGCGACCAGCCGCAGCGCGCCGCCGTTGTCGAACTGCACATCGAAGCGGCCCCATAAGCGTCCGGATCGCGCCATCCCGTCCGCGATCTGCCGGTCGGCGTCGGCGGGTAATTGCGTATCGGCGTGCAGGAACAACAGCACGTCGCCGGCCGCGGCGGCGGCGCCGACATTCATCTGCAGTGCGCGGCCGCGCGGCGCGTTGACGACGCGGTCGGCATAGCCGCGCACGATATCGGCGGTACAGTCGGAACTGGCGCCGTCGGCGACGACAATCTCGACGCCGCGCACGCGAAAACGCCGCAACGCCTTCAGCGCCGCCTCGATGCCGGCGGCCTCGTTCAGCACCGGCAAAATTATCGTAAGCTTGACGGTCGACAAGGTCATCGGGGCCCGCGCGCCTGCGCCAGATGATAGTCCGGCCCATCGACGATGCGCCGGTAATACGATTCGTAAGCCGGCGAACCGGGCGGCCAGCGTTTGAGGACGCGCGCGAGGAACGCCTCGCTGTCGTAGGCCACCGCCAGCGCATCGATATGGACGCCGTCGCGCTCAACGCCGTAGAGCGGTGCCTGCGGCGACGGCGTAGTGGCGATGCGGGTGATGATGCCGCGGCGGTTGCGCACGAAATTCGGCATGCCGGCGGCGCCGTTGTTGACGATGGTCAGCCGGCCGCCGGGCAGGGCAAAGTCGCGCAGCGCGGCCAGACACGTGTGGGTCGAGGTGAACACATCGACCTTGGCCTTCAATTGCACATCGGCCAGCCAACTTAGCCGCTTCGGATTGTCCAACTCGTCTGGCGCAAAGCGCCAGCCGGCCAAGGCCGCTGCATCGCCATGGACGATGCCGACGCGCAAAGGCCCGACGTCGGCGACGAGATGCATCGGCAGCGCGCCGAGCCGGGCGCGCGCCGCCTGCGGCGTCACATTTTGCAAGAGCGCCAGAATTTCATTCGAGCGTGTCACGATGTCGCCGGAGACGCTGTCCGGATAGGCGCAGCCGCAGCCGGCGCCGATGTCGCCATTGCGCGCGATCTCGGTCTCGACATTGCCGCGCAAGGCGCGAAACGGCGCGACGCGCTGCTCGATCGCAGCGAACCAATCGGGCGCGGCGTCGAACCAGTGGAAGTCGCCGTTGAACACGATCTCCGGCCGCGTTGGCTCGCGCGCGGCCATTGTTTGAATCGCGTCCAGCGCAGCGAGATTGCCGTACAGACCGCCGACCACATACAAAGTCTCGGCGGAAAAATCCGCCGCGCGCGCGAATACGTCCGGCGCATAAGTGTAATCGAGCGGGCAGACGCGGCCCGCCTGCTGCGCTCTTTGCGCGGCGATGTTCACTCCGCCGCCTCCTTTAATGCGCCGCCGCAGCTCGAGCCTTGCCCGGCGGTGCAGCCGTAGCAATGGCCGGAGACGCGGATCGGATTGCCGGCGAGGTCGTCGTCCATCAGGTCGGCGAGATGCACACGCTTGTTGGCGCCGTAAGGCAGCGGCAGGTCGAGCATCTGGTTGAAGTCGCAGTCGAACACATAGCCCTTGTAGTCGACCGAAATGAGGTTTCTACACATCACGCCGTCGAGATTGGCGTCGAGATGCGCGTCCTGCAGCAGCCCGAGATAAAGGTCGAACTCGCCCTTGGTCACCAAGGTCGAGCCGAAACGCTGGATCGGCATGTTGGCGAGCACGAACAGTTTGTTGAAGACGATGTTGTAGCGTTCGCCGAGCTCGCGCTTGTAGTCGGCTTCCAGCCCGGCCTGCGATGGCGGCAGCGAAGGCCCCAGCGGATTGTAGACGAGATTGAGAACGAGCGCCGGATCGCGGCCGTAGCCGCGCGCGTTGAGCGCCTGCAGCCCGCGGATCGAGGCGTCGAACACGCCCTTGCCGCGCTGCGCCTCGACATTCTCAAGCGAATAGCACGGCAGCGACGCAAACACCTCGACGCGGTTGGCGGCCAGGAATTCCGCGAGGTCTTCCTGTCCCGGCTGCTCCAATATCGTGAGGTTGCAGCGGTCCATTATCTTGACGCCAAGCGCGCGCGCGCCCGTCACCAGCCGGCGAAAGTTGGCGTTGAGCTCCGGCGCGCCGCCGGTGATGTCCAGCGTCCTGATGCCGCGTCGCTTAAGAAAAGCGAGCGCCAGCTCGGTGACGTCGGCCGCCATCTCCTCGGTCCGCGTCGGCCCGGCGTTGACATGGCAATGGAAGCAGGACTGGTTGCAGCGATAGCCGACATTGATCTGCAGGGTGTCGAGCTTGCCGCGGCGTAGCGCGGGAAAGGGGATCTTGTCGAGCAGAGGCAAAGTGTCGCGCATGGGCTTCCTCGGATGTCGGCCCGAACTTGCCACGCGCCGCCGCCTCAAGTCACCCACCTTCGTGGCCGCCGCGACAATTCGGCGTGAGCGAAAGTTTATCGCGCCAGCGCGCTCGCCACCGGCGTATCGATGCCGATGCGGCCGAAGCCCGGCAGTTTCACGCCGGGATGGCGCAGATCGAGCCCGGCCACCAGCCCGAACAAATTCAGCTCGACGCCCTCGACCCAGCCGAGCTTGATATCGACGAGGCCATAGACATTGAGTTCCACACCGGTGCCGCTATCGGTGAGGCCGGCATAGAAACGGTCGCGGAAGTCGCGGCCGACCGCGTTCGGCGGCAGCGTCACGCCGAGTTCCGGCACGGCGCGCAGCACCGCGGCGGTGAAGCTGTTGCTGTTCGGCCCCGGCCAGATGCGATAGTCGCCGGCGCGGTTGTAGTCATAGGCGCGCACCGCGGCCTCGACCTTGGGGATCATTGCCTCGGCGGCTTCGCCCGACACGTCGGCGACCGCCACCGGCATGTTGCCGAACCAGCGGCCGTCCGCCGGCCAGCCATTGGTGCGCACCGGCGGGCCCCAGCCGACGACGTCGTAGCGTGTCCATTCTGTGGCGTTGTCGCGCTTGAGCACCACCCAGCTGTGCACCGAGAAGATGCCTTTCCAGGCGCCGGTGGTGCCCGAATAGACGATCAGCCGCGCCGGCGCGGTGTCCTGGGCGGCCGGCAGCGTGCCGGCGCTCGACCAGTCGGCGTCGCGCCACGAGCGCGCTTCATTGCCGAACCAATAGAGCGCGGCGCGGGCGGCAAGGGGAACAAGGAACAACGCGAACACAATAAGCATGAGGATGCGGCGTTTCCGGCGGCGGGGGAGCGGCATGGCTTCAATCATTAAGCTGGGTTCACGGCGTAAGCGTGGCGGGATATTACGCTTAGGTTATCGTGCAAACTGTGACGCGGCAGTCGCAAGTGAACTCCCTCTCCCCTGGGGGGAGAGGGTTGGGGTGAGTGGCACGGCCCTATCGATATCTAATAACCCCTCACCCGCCCGCCTTCGCGAAAGCTTCGGCGGGCGACCTCTCCAAATGGGAGAGGCAAAGTAAGCTAACTCACCTTGTTCCCGCTCACCCGCAACGTCGGAAACTTCTCGGCGCCGCCGAGCGCGAGGTCGCCGCTCACGGCCTTGTGCCATTCGACGCCGACAATGGCGCCGCGCGTCGCGCCGGAGATTGAATTGTCGATAATCGCGGCCCGTCCCGCGCCGCGCACCACCGAGACGACGATGCCAAAAGGCGAACGGCGGATCGTGTTGCCGCTGGCCGTGACGTTGCGCAAATACGGCCCGAAGCCGAGCCTTAAACCCGCATAGGCGCAGTTTTCGATCGTGTTGCCGCTCGCAATCGTGTCGGCTTCGACGCTGATGCCGAAGCCGTTGCCGGAGCCGTCGGTCAATGTGGAGAGCACACGCTGGCCGATATTGCGCACAATGTTGCCGCGCACCACGCCGCCATGGCCGCCGACGTCGAAATTGGTGACGGCGATGCCGTTAGCGGCGTCGTCGATGACGTTGTCGATGAAGCTCGCATTCTCATACTCGAACTCGGCATACATCGCGGTTTCGCCGAAGCCTTCGCAATTGTTGCCGATCACCTGGAAATCGGACGCGGCATTGCCGCGCACCGCCGAGAACGCGGCGCGGCGGATGACGTTGTCGCGCACGATGACGCCTGAGGCGCGAAACACGTTGACGCCATTGCCGTTCTGCCCGGAGCCGCCGGCGCGCGCCTGCGTGTCCTCGATGGTGTTGCCGGCGACGATGCTGCCGTCGCTGCGTTTTGTACTCTGCCAGACGCGGATGCCGCCATTGCCGGACTTGGCAATTTTGTTGGCGCGAATCTCGAGGCCAAAATTGTCGACGGCATAGAGCGCGTTGTCGGCGGAGCCGGTAATCGAGTTGCCGGTGACCGCGCCGCTCGATTGGAACAGGCCGATGGCGTTGCCGTTGACATTCGCGATCGTGCAGTCGGCGATGCGCAAGTTACGCGCGCCGGTGAGATTGATCAGGCCGCCGTCGTGCGCCAGCGGCACGTTGCCGCCGTCAAGGGTGAGGCCGGAGAGCGCCAGCGCGTCAGTGTCCTGCGCCGTCAGCAACGAAGGCCCGCGCGTCAATGCAAGGCGCGCCCCGCGTGCGCCGGTGAGTTGCGAGCCGGCGCGAAGCGTCAAAGGACCGCTGCGATAGAGGCCGGCCGCCAGCCATAGCGGCTGTTGCGCCTTCGCGGCACGGTCGATGGCGCGTTGCAACGCCAGCGTCTGGTCCCCGGCCGCATTGGCGCGAACGCCGAATTGCGCGGCGTCGAGACCTTCCGGCTTGCCTGGCGGCTTTTGCGCCTGCGCGCGCGACGGCGTCGCGAACACAGTCGCGAGCGATCCGAGCAGCAGGTTGCGGCGGGACAGGAACATGGCCGCATTTTGCCGTGGGAGAGGTTAAGTCCGGTTAACGGCGGCGGCGAGCGCCACCAGGATGTTTTGTCCGGCGCGAAATAGGTCTCCGGCGGTCAATGCCATCCTCCGCTCGTCCCCGCGAAGGCGGGGAGCCAGGGGCCAAAGAACTGGATTCCCGCTGGAGCCTGTACTCGGGCCGGCCGACGGCCGGACCCGTGTGCGGGAATGAGCGGAGTGTATGGTCTTGGGCCTTGGATGCCGTTTGACCAAAGGGACATGCACGAACGCCGCCAGCCTCGGCCCGCCGCTCTCGCTCGCGCGCCAGCACAGATAATTGCACAGATAGCGCCCGGCATCGCGCGACAGCCTGACCGGAACGCCCGCCGTCCTTGCCGCCGCCAGCAATCGCCGTTGCGGTGCCGGCATCATGCGATCCACTGGCTCGCCGTCGGCGATCACGCTTCGCCGCAGCACCTTGCCCGAAGCGTCCGGCAACAGAGCCAGCGCGTTGCGCGCGCGCGTCTCGATGCGGATGAATTTGGTACGCGCCGCCAGCCCGAACATCAGCAGTGCGTCGGGTTTGTGCTCTGCGATCAGCGCGGGGAGGTCGCGATCAACGGCGGCGTAACTTGTCGCAAAGACATGCCCGACGATCCGCACATTCGCCAGTGCCGGCCGCCGCAGCTTTGTCAGCCGCTCAACCAAGTTGATCGTCGGATTAAACGGCGCGCCGGGGAAGGGCCCGAAGCCGGTGACGAGGATGGTGGGTGTCAACTGGCTTCTCTCCACCTGCGTCCCACGGTCAATGCCGGGCGTGTCCAGTATCCACGATGTCTGGCAAATTGTCGTTGGCTTTCCGTATTCCCGCTTGAACGAGAGCGCTCTCATGAGGCGTCATGACGGTGGAGCGGGATGCCGCGCCCGCGGGCGTGGGGATAAGGTTCGACGTGCCGATTCACGCGCGTGAAGAACCCCAGTCAACCGCGTTGAATTCCGCGGGATTGGGCATGACTTCCGGTTCCTCCGTTGCGACCCGCAGAGCGATGTCGCCGCGCTTTCCTTCCGGTACTTCGATCGGCACACCGTCTTTGTCGACCGCAAGTATGCCGACCAGGTCGGTGGAGGCGCTCATGATGTACTTGTCGGCCGCGTCGAGCAGGCGCAGCGCTTCGTCACGAATGAATGCAGCCGACCAGTCGGCCGGAAGGCCCTTCACCGCCGCGAATTCCTCGGCGGGTATCGAGAGCGCGTGCCGGCGTATCTCGTCGATGGTTCGTCGCGGTGAAAAATTCGGCGGCTTGCCGGCAGCAGCGAGCACCAGGGGACCGAGCGGGCAATAGTGATGTCCGATGGCGACCAGATCCGCGATATCGCGCGCCTTCGAACGTCCCGACGCCGCGAGAATCTTGTTCACGGCAAGGTCGGCTTGATGCAGGCGGGCGCCCCATTCGTCGTCTTTGACAAGCGGGAAAAAGCGCCGCTTGGTTTCGGCAAACCACTGGATGACGGTCGACGCGGCGCCGTTGGAAACGGTTGCATCGACGCAGCCGTAGACGACGAAATCCTTATGCGTTTCGTATCCGGCGGCTTCGAGGATGGCGAGGTCCGCCACCGCCGCCCCGGTTACTTGCTCGTCACTGTCGTGAAAGATGTCGATGTCGTCCGATCCTCTCCGCCAGTTCTTATTGAGCATCAGGCCGCCTGCCAGATAGCTCGAGTCCGAGCGGTTCTTGGCAAGGTGCCTGAGGATGTCGCTCTGAATTCGGGTCAGGGCCATTTCAGCCTGCCAGTGCCGCCACGCGATCGAGCATTTTTCGACCCATGGCGAAGGCGCGGGCATCGCCTCGGTCGATCATGGCGCGAGCGACGACCGCGGCGCGCGAGCGCAGGTCGGGAAGCCGATTAAGATCGACATTGTCGAGAATGCGCGCGCGGTAGAGCCGCAGTGCGTCGTCATAGAGCGCTCTTAGTTCCTTGTTGCCTCGATATTCCGCGCGCAACCGCGAAGCCATGGCCAGGATTTCGTTGCGGGCGGCCGGCGGCACCAGCACTTCGATCCGCGCCAGGTCGGCGGCGCCGCCTTCGCTGCGGTATTTTTTGACGCGCTGACGGGCTGCGATCATCGCTGTTCTCTTTGTGGGGATCGCTTTTATATATCATACGTATCCCGGTTACGCAATAATATATCCCGGTTACGGACATAAGATATTGTTTTTAATGATATTATTTTTAATTGCTGAGGAGATTGCCGCCCCTCCATCCCGATGTCGAAAGTCCTTCTAGGACTATTGACCCACCCCTTATTCTGGACTATATTCCCTCCATTCCCGCTCGACGAGGGCGCTCTCATGAGGCGTCATGACGGTGGAGCGGGATGTGGCGCCCGCGGGCGTGGGGAAACGCACCTCACGCGCTCGGGCGGTGACGGGGCTCCGCTCGCAGGCAAAAGGACCTGCCGCCAGGAGCTGGCTGACGGTGCGAAGCCGTTGGTCTTGCTGGGGCAAAAGAGGCTCGGTGCCCAAAAGGGCCGAGGCTCGGCCGCTTCGGGAAGGCTAATAGCCGCCGAAAGCGCGGCCCGTCTGCCGTAAGACGCCGCGATGGCGCGCCAGGAGGCGCCGCACCTTCTCAAAAAGAAGGTGCGACAGAGCACTAAAGGTCGCGCCGCTTGGCGCGCCATCCCCTCGTGTTTTGAGGGGACGGAATGAAAAAGGAAGACAGGCCTTGCCCGGGCCTCGACAAAGAACAGGGGCGATATCGCTTGTTCGAAAATTGGCTGTTTGAAAATTGAATCGGACCACTTCCCGTCATGCCCGGGCTTGACCCGGGCATCCATGATGAAGGGCGTCGTCGCCGGACTTACGTAAGTCTGACGATGGCCGATCCGCCTCATGGATTGCCGGGACATAAGGGCGTTTACGCCCTTCTTCGACGGGCTATGCCCGGCAATGACGACGGTGGACGTGGCGAGCTTACACCCCCAGCAGCGCCGCGATCTCCTCCACCGCCAAGGTCGGCGCCAGCTTCCCGGCCGCGACCGCGCTTTCAGCCTGACGCACCATGGCGCGGATCGCCGGGTCGCTGCGCAGCCGCGCGGTGAGGCGTTCCTCTAGCAGGGTCCACATCCATTTCACCTGCTGCTCGCGGCGAATCGCGGTGAGCTCGCCCGACGCCGTCATCTTCGCCTTGTGCGACAGCACCTGGTCCCACAGCGCGTCGATGCCGTTGCCGGTCAACGCCGAAAAGGTCACCACCGGCGGCGACCAGGTCAGCGTGCGGGGTGCAAGAATATGCAGCGCCGAGCGGAAATCCGCCGCCGCGGCATTGGCGCGGGCGATGTTGTCGCCATCGGCCTTGTTGACGGCGATCATGTCGGCGAGTTCGACGATGCCTTTCTTGATGCCTTGCAACTCGTCGCCGCTGCCGGCCACCATCAGCACCAGAAAGAAATCGGTCATGTCGGCGACCGCGGTTTCCGACTGGCCGACGCCGACGGTCTCGACGATGACGACGTCGTAGGAGGCGGCCTCGCACAGCAGCATGGTCTCGCGCGTTTTCGCGGCGACGCCGCCGAGCGTGCCGGAGGAGGGTGACGGACGGATGAAGGCGTTGGGATCGACAGCGAGCCGAGCCATCCGCGTCTTGTCGCCGAGGATCGAGCCGCCGGTGCGGCTCGACGACGGATCGACCGCCAGCACCGCGACCTTGTGGCCCTTGGCGGTTAGGCTGTGGCCGAGCGCGTCGATGGTGGTGGATTTGCCGGCGCCGGGCGCGCCGGTGATGCCGAGCCGCACCGCCTTGCCGGTGAACGGCAGCAGCTCCTGCACTAGAAGATGCGCGGTTTTGCGGTGATCGGCGCGCTTGCTCTCGATCAGCGTGATCGCGCGCGCCAACGTGGCGCGGTCGCCGGCGCGAATGGATTTCGCGAGATTCTGGGCAAGATCAGGCGGCGCGGAGGGACGGGCGGACATGGCCTCTTATAGCGTTTTCAAGCGAAGTGGGTACCGGTTCGCGTGAAGAAAACGCGTCAAACAAATAAGTAGCCGAAGGCGGGCGCGCCGTCACGCCCCCGGCGTCGTATCGAGACCGGGGATGAGGCCGGCCTTCGGATTGAAGCCGCGCCAGAGCATCGCGCCCCAGATCAGAATGGTCGCGGCGCCGAGGCAGGCGGCGATCGGCCGCTCGAAGAAGAACAGCAGCGAGCCGTCGGCCTTGATCATCGAGGTCATGAAGTTCTGCTCGAGCATTTCGCCGAGCACGAGGCCGAGAATGGCCGGTGCGATCGGAAAGCCGTTCTCTTCCATCAGCCAGCCGACCATGCCCATCACCAGCATGATGATGATGCCGAAGGTCGAATTGGTCATGGCGTAGGCGCCGACCACGCAGAAAATGAGGATGATCGGCAGCAGCACGTTGCGGGGCACGCGCAGGATCTGCTTGCCGCTCTTGATCGCCAGCCAGCCGAGCGGCAACATCAGAATATTGGCGAGAATGAAGATGATGAAGACGGCATAGATGAATTGCGGGTTCTGCAGAAACACGGTTGGGCCGGGGTTCATGCCCTTCATGTACAGGACGCCGATGACGATGGCGGTGATCGAGTCGCCGGGAATGCCGAACACCAAAGCCGGGATCCAGGCGCCGCCGAGCGCGGAGTTGTTGGCCGAGGTGGCGTCGACGATGCCCTCGATGTGGCCGGTGCCGAATTTCTCCGGCTCCTTGGAAAAGCGCTTCGACACCGCGAAGGAAATCCAGGCGGCGATGTCGGCGCCGGCGCCAGGCAGGGCGCCGATGACGACGCCGATGGCCGAGCCGCGCAGGAAGTTGAACCAGTATTTCTTGAACACGCCGAACACGCCGGTGAAGATGTTGCCGATCTTCTGCGATAGCACCGCGCCCTGCTGGTCGACGGTGACGGCGCCGCGCAACAGTTCGGACAGCGCGAACATGCCGATCATCGCCGGGATGAAGCTGATGCCCTGCAGCAGTTCGACGTTGCCGAAGGTGAAGCGCGGAAAGCCGGCGGCCGGATCGATGCCGATGCAGTTGATGGCCAGGCCGAACAGTAGCGAGGTAATTCCCTTGAGCGGGTCCTCGCTGGTCATGAACACGGCACAGGTCAGCCCGAGCAGCGCCAGCCAGAAATATTCGAACGACGAGAAATGGATGGCGGCTTCGGCCAGCGCCGGCGCACAGAGGATGAGGATGGCGACGCCGATCAGCCCGCCGAGCACCGAGAAGACGAGGTTGACGCCGAGGTTGAGGTCGAGCTCGCCCTTCTTCGACATCGCGTAGCTCTCGTCGGTATAGGCGGCGGAGGCGGGCGTGCCGGGAATGCGCAGCAAAGCTGCGGGAATGTCGCCGGCGAAAATCGCCATCGCGGTAGCGGTGACGATGGCCCCTAACGCCGGCACCGGGTCCATGAAGAAGGTGATCGGCACCAGGAGCGCGGTTGCCATGGTCGCCGTCAGTCCCGGCATCGCGCCGACGAACATGCCGAAAGCGGCGGAGGCGATAATGACGAAAAGGACCTTGAGGTCGAAAATCAATGCGGCGGCCGCGAGGAAGGCATCCATGCTGTGCTCACAAAATCGAGTTAAGCCAGCCGCGCGGCAGCGGCACGCGGAGCAGCGTCGAGAAGAACCAGTGGATGATGAGCGTCGCAGCGATGGCGGTGATCACTGCCGTCAGCGGCTTGACGCTGAGCCAGAGGAACAGGGCGCCGAGGAACAGGAGCGCGATTGGAATGAAGCCGACGGTCTCGGAGGCGACGATGTACAGCAGCAGTAGACCCAGCATCAGCAGAAAGCTGCCGAGCCGCCACGGCTCGTGCACCCACGGCGCGATCTCGACCCACGGCGCGCCGGTGGTGCGGTGCGCGGCGAGGCCCTTGCGGACCAGCAGAGCGCCGCAGACGATCAGCCCGCTGGCCATGATGCGGGGAAACAGCGACGGCCCGTATTTCTGGCCGGGGAATTCGGGAAAGTGCGCGGTCAGCGCGATCATCGCCGCCGCCAGCAGTATGAGCACAAGTCCGCTGATTGCGTCGTTGGCGCGCATCGCAACTCCATCCGGAAAAAATCCGGCGGGACTGGCCCGCCGGATATCTTGATAGCGAAGCGGCGGTCAGCCTTTGGCGATGCCGGCGGCTTTCATGGCGGCGCCCATCTGGGCGTCGCTCTTGTCCATGAAGGTGGCAAAGCCGGCCGCGTCGGACCACACCGTGCCGAAGCCGCGCGAGCCCATGAAGTCCTTGTACTCTTTCGAGTCGTAGATCTTCTTGAACGCGACGGTGAGCTTGGTCGCCATCTCCGGCGGCAGACCCTTGGGCGCGGCAAAGCCGCGCCAGGCGCCGGTGGTGAAGTCGATGCCCATGGCTTCCTTGAGCGTCGGAATATCCTTGAACGCGGCGGCGCGTTCCGGCGCCATCAGCGCCAGGCTGCGCGCCTTGCCGGCATCGATCATGGCGCGCGCTTCCGGCACCGAACAGGTGGTGAAGTCGATGCCGCCGGCGGCAAGATCCTGCATCGCCGGCGCGGCGCCGTTCGACGGCACCCAGGCGACCTGATTGGGCGGCAAACCCATCGCCTGGACCCAGCCGACCAAAGCCAGATGCCAGATACCGCCCTGGCCGGTGCCCGACGCCTTGAACTTGCCGGGCGGCGTCTTCTTGATGGCCTCGGCAAGATCCTTGACCGTCTTGTATGGGCTGTCGGCCGAGACCTGGATGCCCGGCGGGTCTTCGTTCATCAACGCGAGCGGCGTGTAATTCTTCGGCGTCAGTTCGGTGAGGCCGGCCCAATGCATCATCGCGATCTCGACGGTGATGATGCCGAGCGTATAGCCGTCCGGCTGCGCGGTCGCGATCGCCGAATGGCCGACCACGCCGGAACCGCCGACGCGATTGACGACGTTGATCGGCTGGCCGACGTCTTTTTCCAGGAGCGCGGCGACAATGCGCGCAGTCGCATCGGTGCCGCCGCCGGCGCCCCAGGGGCAGATCAACTGAATCGGCCGGTTTGGATAGTTCGCTTGCGCGAACGACGGTTTGAGGCCGAGGCCAAGGCCTGCGCCCGCTGCCGCGGTCGATGCAACAAAATCACGTCGTGTGAGATTGGTCATGCGTCTCCCCCAATGTGTCGCCGGAACATCTGGCGTTGTTTCGCCGCCGGTTGTTCCGGCATTGTCTTATGACCTGATGTTAGGTCGGCTTTCCGGGGTTGGCAATCGGGTGCCGAAGCTTTGCGGCGGCGTGCCCCAAAATTGCCGCATGCGACAAATGACGATGTGCTCGAATTGTTGCGCCGCGGTAGTAGAGCGACACAGCGCGGATTCAGCGCTCAGTCGTTCTTGTCGTCGCCGGCCAGCCGCTCGCCGCCGAACAGCGCGACGCCAGCCGGCGAGAGATGTTCCTTGAACGCGGTCCACGGCACGAACACGCTGTAGTCGCCTTCGGCATAAGGGCCGACCGCGTAGGGCGAAAAATACGCGACGAATCCGGCGCATTTGCCGGTCTCGCTCGACGGCGCCAGCGCCAGCGCGCCGAGCTTGGTCAGGTCGGGCTTGATGGAGTCGAGCCCGGTGTCGTTTTCCGCGTCCTCGACGCCGCGCTCCTTCTTGGCGACGACCAGCGCGGCGCGGATCGCGTCGGTCAAAGTCTGCAGCGCCGGGCCGCCGGTCGCGGCCTCCTTGAAGAACGGACGGACGCTGATGCGTTTCTTTGCTTCCGTATCCCACAAAATCGTATCGGACAGATGGTTGGGGTGGGCGCCGAGTCCGTTCATATAGTCGGCGCGGAGCACGGTGACGTAGCGGCCGATATGCGAGCGCAGTGTGTAGTTGCGCTCATAGGTGTAATGCCGACCCTCGCTGAACATGTCGGGCGTTTCCTTGCGGTCTTTCACCGCTTGCGCGCGCTGCTTCGCCAGTTCGCGCCGCGCCTCGGCGAGAAGGTTGTCATAGAGGCCGGGAAAGGCCTTCAGGCTGCCGTCGATCGACGCGGTCGCTTCGATCAGCGTGGTCGCGACTTCGATGGCCGGCTTCTCGTCGGCGGCGGCATGGTCGCTCGGTCCCAGCGTGGCCAAGGTGAGTGCGATGGCGATCAGGCCGGTCGAATGTCGCATGACCATGCGCAAGCTTGCTTTGCTATTTCACGGCGTCGTCGGGCAGGCGGATCACCAGCGCGCCCTTGTCTGGCGGCTTCGCGGCGGTGGCGCGCGCAAAGGCGAGCAACTGTTCGCGCGTTGCGATGC
>JAQSCR010000395.1 GCA_029945495.1 Pseudolabrys sp.
ACGGCGATGGTCCTGCGCCTGCCGAATTCGATGGCCTCGATTTCGTCCCGGTGTGCGTCGACATGGATGCGGTCGAGGATGCGCCGATCGACGCCGCGGTTCAGGCCGGCGATGGCTTCAGCACCTTCACCATCACCTTCAAGCCGAAGCCGGAGATGCTGAGGAAGGCCAACGAGCCGCTCTATATTCTGCGCGAGTTGCGCAAGCTCGGCGAATTGGATCTGGTGTGCGAGACCGGCCTTCTGCCGGCGCTTTCCGATATGGAAGCCGATCACCCCTATTTCTGGTGGCAAGGCACGCCCAGGACGGCGGCGACGCGCGCGCAGATCGACGAAGTATTCGAGTTCGTCGTCGGCGATTGCGATCTTGAGATCGTCGACGTGACCCCGGCGGCGTCGGCGCCGCAAACCACAATTGTTGCCGCTGCGTCGCCCGAAATGGCGCTGCCGGTTGTCGACGCCGCGCCTTTGGTGCCGGCCGTTTCGCCGCCGGCCGTCAAGCCGGTCGCCGCGCCGCTCGCGGCTGAACCCGCCGAAGGCGGCGCCGCCGGCCGCACCAAGCCCGCCGCCACCACCACTCGCATCGAACTCGAGCGTATCGACCGTGTCGTCAACATGGTCGGCGAATTGGTGATCTCGCAGGCGATGCTCGGCCAGATCGTGCAGGATATGCCGGAAGGGGTCGCCGGCCGTCTGACGCAGATCCTTGAAGAGGTCGTGCATCATACGCGCGAGCTCAAAGATAGTGTCATGTCGATGCGCGCCCAGCCGGTCGGCTCGGTGTTCCAGCGCATGCCGCGTCTGGTGCGCGAATTGGCGACCAAGACCCACAAGAAAGTCCGGCTGGAAATGGCCGGTGAGACCACCGAGGTCGACCGTTCGATCATCGAACGACTCGGCGACCCGCTGACCCATATCATCCGCAATTCGGTCGATCATGGCATCGAGACGCCGGCGGTTCGCGCCGCCGCGGGCAAGAATGAGGAAGGCGTGGTGCGGCTGTCGGCTGAGCATCGCGGCGGCCGCATCGTCATCGAGATCAGGGACGACGGCGCCGGCATCAATTCCGAGCGCGTGCTCAAGATCGCCAAGGAAAAGGGGCTGGTCGGGCCCGACGTGTCGCTGAGCGACGACGAGATCGGCAACCTCATCATGCTGCCGGGCTTCTCGACCGCCGAAACGGTGTCCGATATTTCCGGCCGTGGCGTCGGCATGGACGTGGTGCGCTCCAACATCCAGGATCTCGGCGGCCGCATCTCGCTGAAGTCGGTGCGCGGGCGCGGCATGACCATCACGCTGGCGCTGCCGCTGACGCTTGCGGTCATGGACGGCATGGTGATCAAGGTCGGCCAGCAGACTTACGTCATGCCGCTGTCGGCGATCGTCGAATGTCTGCGGCCGCAGGCCAACGAGATCAGTAATCTGATCGGCACCCACGGCATGCTGCAGTTGCGCGGCGAGTTCGTGCCGATCGTCATGCTCGGCGATCTACTGGACATCGGTTCATCGTCCAGCGTCTCCGGCGAACGCGTCGTCATCATCACCGATGCCGGCGAGGGCTCGCGCTTCGGCCTGGTGGTCGACGAACTGCTTGGTCATCAGCAGGTGGTGATCAAGAGCATCGAGGAGAGCTACGGCGCGGTCCCTGGCATCGCCGCCGCCACGATTCTCGGCAACGGACGCGTCGCCTTCATTCTTGACGTCGAGAAACTATCCGACATGGCGGTCAATTCGCCGATCGGAAGCGCCATCACCATGAAAGCGGCGTCGCCCGCGTTGAACTGATTTTGCGTAGAAAATGGCCGCCGCATCGAAACGCCGCGGCCCTGAGGAGTACATAGAATGCCGAGCGCAGTAGCTATCAAGGTTCTTATTGTCGACGATCAGAACAGTGTCCGACAAATGACGCGGATGACGCTCGAGGAGCTCGGGTTCCGCGTCATTCATGAGGCGGAAAATGGCGTCCAGGCCATGGAAACGGCGTCAGTCCAGCCGCTCGATCTGATCATTTCCGACTTCAACATGCCGGAGATGGACGGTCTCGGCCTGCTGCGGGCCGTGCGCGGCCATCCAGCGGCGCGGAAGGTTCCGTTCATCCTGCTGACCGGCCGCGGCGATCGCGAACTGGTCGTCAAGGCGGCGCAGGCCGGCGTGAACAACTACCTGGTCAAGCCGTTCACGGCAGACATTCTGCGCGGCAAGATTGAGCAGGTTATCGGCAAATTGACTTGATCGCGGCGCCTTAGCGCAGCGGCGAGAGGTAGGCGTCCTTGACACCCGAAGAGTACGATAACGACGTCGGGCCATTTCTCGCGGTTTTCGCCGCGCTGTTGCTCGACAACGCTCTGCGTCTTGATGAAACCGTCGGCCGGGTCACCGACTTTGTCATGGCCAGCAAGCCGAGTCGGGAATTGATCGTCACGTTGCAGAGTTTCGACCGTCTGAAGCAGGAATTCGAAGCGCTCGGCGACGCGCTGACGCGCTATGCGGAAGCGCATCATGCGGCGCCGCTGAATGCCGAGGAGCACTCGCAGCTTCAGGAGCACGTGATCGCGGGCATCACCGTGGCGGATCTCAAGGATCGCATGTTGAGCCGGCTGCAGGACGATCTGCCGGACCTGCCGGCGCCGGCGATAACGCCGGAGCAGGCGGCGGAAATCGGCGTCGACGTGGTTTACTAGCGGGATCCGCTGGTAAGCCGATAGCTGTTTGCCGCCTGGGCGGCGGCCGGAGGAGGGCACTGATGGTGGCGAGAAACGCTTTCCTCAACGAGCTGGAGGACGCACTGACGCACGGCACGGCCGATCGCCGCGCCAAGACGCTGCGTCGCGTCACCGATCTGTTCGTGTTCGGATCGAGCCATTTTTCCGGCGACCACGTCGCTTTGTTCGACGGCGTGTTTCAGCATCTGTTGGCCGACGTCGAAACGTCGGCGCGCGCCGTGCTGGCCGAGCGTCTCAAAGGCGTCGCTAACGCGCCGGCCGGCGTGATCCGGACGCTGGCATTTGACGACTCCATCGGCGTCGCCGGCCCGATCCTGTCGACGTCGGAGCGCCTCGATAACGTCACCTTGGTCGAGGCCGCGCGGACCAAGAGCCAGGATCACCTGATGGCGATTTCGCGCCGGCTGACCTTGGTCGAAACCGTCACCGACGTGCTGGTGGAGCGCGGCAACCGCGATGTCGCGCTCAGCGTGGCGCGCAACGCCGGCGCCAAAATATCGGAAACCGGATATCTCCGCCTGGTTAAGCGCTCGGAAGACGATGCCGAGCTGGCGCAGTCGGTCGGTTCGCGCTCGGAGATTTCCCGCCACCATTTCCTCAAGCTGTTGACGACCGCGTCCAAGGCGGTGCGGCTCGCTTTGCAGGAGGCGCATCCGGAGATGGCCCTCGATGTCCGCGAAGCGGTGGCGCAGGCCGCGACCGCGGTCCAGGCGAGGGCGGCAATTGCCTCGCGCGACTACGGTGCGGCGCGTGCGCTGGTCAAATCGCTGCGCGATGCGAACCGCCTGTCGGAAATCGAACTCGACGAATTTGCCAGCGCCGGAAAGTTCGAGGAGACCGCCGTTGCGCTGGCCGTCATGTGCACCTTGCCGCTTGAGGCAGTCGAGCGCGCCATGGTCATGGACCGGGAAGAGGCGATCCTGATCGTCGCCAAAGCCATCGGCCTGTCCTGGGCGGCCACGCGTTCCGTGCTGAATCTATGCGCTGGCAAAGCCGGCATCGGTCCCGATCGGCTCGAGCGCTGCCGCTCGCTCTATCACAACATGAAGCGCGACATCGCCTTGCAGGTCGTCAGGCACCAGCGCGAAAAGCGCTGACGCCGATGTGTCTTGCGAGCGTCGATGGATAGTCCCGCCCGTTGCCGCCTTGCCGGGTCGCGTTTTAGCGGCCGGTCTTGGACGGGTTTTTCGACGGAATGATGCTGGCGATTTCGACCACGCGCAACAGGCCCGCAGTCATTTCAGGAACCTGCTCTGGCGTCAGATGGCGATACTGCTCCATCCGGGCGAGCATGAACGCATTGCTGTGGCATTCGACCACGTCCTTGTCGTAGGCCGCGCCGGCTATATAGGCCTCGAGGATGTCACAGAGAGTTTTGGCGACGAAGGTAACGAGCTCGTATCCCATGGTGCCGCTGACGTCGCGCAATTGCGCGCAGCTGTGAAAGGCGCGCTCCATTGCTCGCTTGTTGCCCGGAGCGCTGTCGATTTCCTTCAGGGACGCATTGAGGGTGGCGAATTCATTGTCGATCCAGACGCTGAAATCCGATTTCATGTCGTCGACCGCGGCCTGTGCACGTTCCAATGCTGCGTCGCGCTCGACGCCGCCGGGGCGCCGCGCCAGCCGCTCGAAGCGGGTGTCGGGATAAAACAGGTTCGATCCGGTATCTGATTTTTTTGCCATTATGATTGTCCGGCGCGGGAGTTGCTGAAAAGGCTGTCGATATCGTCCTGACCGAGGGCGGGGCCTTCTTCGGCCGCCACATCGATGATCTTGTCGCCCTTGCGGCGACCGACGCCGCCTGGATAGCCTTCGATCTTGAAGCGCCGGTCGGGTCCGAAATAGGTCTCGGTGTCGACGAACGGCCGCGGATTGAATACGATCCAGCCGAGCCGATCATACAGCCCGCTTGGTGACATTGGTTTGGCGACGACGATGTTGGCGCCGGCGTCGCGGGCGTTCTTGATGGTGGTCTCGCCGGTGTCGCTGGACATGAGCAGGATCGGCATGGTGCGGTTTTCGTTGTCCGAATTGCGACGGATCGTGCGCGTCAGCTTGAGCCCGCCATGCGGCGGCAAGCGCATGTCGCACAGCAGGATGTCGACTTTCTGATTGGACAGAGCCTGGAACAGGCCGTTGGAGTGTTCGACTTCCATCACCTTGTTGGCGCCGAACCCGCGCAGCATGCCGTTGACCACCCGCCGGACATATTGGTTCGGGTCGGCGACGAGTATCATCAGATCGCGCAGATTGATGGTGGAGTTCTTCATGCCGAACCTTGAGCAGACGCAATCCGATGCCGCCATCTGCCGTGCTCATGGCCATGACATGTGCGCTGGATTGCCGGCGAAACAATTCTTGCCGCGTCTATAAAATTTCTGATTCCGAATAATTCCGCGTTAAGTAAGAACGTCGCTCAAAATGACAATGTAGAATAACATTGTCGCGAGAGAGCTTTGCTGCTCCCGGCGCACAACGCGGCGATTTGTCGGCCGGTGCGGCACGTCTTGCGAAACGGACCCGGTTGCCGGCCGCTCTTGCGATGGGACACAGTATCGGATTTTTTTCACCGGCGGCTGCAATCGCGCCCGCCTATTCTGTTCGGCCGGGCCTGCCGGCGCCCGCAGTCTTCGCCGAGACAAAAGCGGTGCTGGAACCTTTCAGCGCGGTTCAGACAGTCGCCAGTTTTCTGCCGATATTGTCGGATACCGCACCTAATCTGGGTGAATTTGCCTATTACTAAGTCAAAGTCTGCGATCATCGAGGTTTCGCAGAAAATTTAGTCAATATTCAATTGCGGCTTCGGCGTGCGGAGGAAAAATAGTTCAACTTATTGGCTCCATGCTTTTCAACTGCAGGTATTCTTCAGCGCATAAGAGCAATGCGCATTGACAATCTAGTTTGTAATGATTGCGCTGTACGCAGAAACTCGAATAAGTCTAAATATATTACATAGTGATTCGGGAATAAGTCTTGCTTATGACTACACTTAAGCTAGCCACTCGACCAAAAGTATAGTGATACCTCAGTATAAGTATGCGGATACCTACGTATTCCGCCAGGCCTCGTGCGTAAACGAATTTTTCGCTTATCGGCAACGGGACTCACACGTGACCAACATTGCGACCAAGGGCCTGCTCAACGAACGCGGCGTCGATAGACTTAAGAGCGCCAGTGCTACCGCTCTCGACCCCCGCATCGTCAACGGAGGCCCGGTTCTCGTGTCGCCCCCGCCGCCGCAGGCGGAGCATGTGTCGCGGCTCGCTAGCACCAGCACCAGCACCATGATCTGCGATGTGGCGTGCACCATCTGCCCGGCTTTCAATATACTGTGCGCAGGCAACCAGGCGAGCGAGGCTTCCGGCGACGGGCAGCCGGGCGAGCTACAGCTTTCGGGCACCGTTCATACTATTCCGGCGCGACGTCTGATCCTGCACCCAAAGGAATGGTCCGACTTCGTGCCGATCATTTGCAGCGGCTGGGCCATGTCATCGATTGCTCTGCCGGATGGCCGGCGTCAGATCATTTCGTTTCTGCTGCCCGGCGACATCGTTTCGGCCGGCAGCCTGTTGGCGCCGACATCCGGTCACACCGTTGAAGCCATCACCGACGTGACGTATCGCAAATTCAAGCGCGAAGAGGTCAAGCAGGTGCTGTTCGGTCGCTCCGATCTCTTGGAAAAGCTGTTCAGCCTGTGGAATGAATCGAAGATGAGGTCCGATCAGCTGGCGCTCGACCTCGGCCGCCGGCGCGCCGACGAGCGCATCGCTCGCCTGATCCTGCGGCTGGCCGAGAAGGTCGCCAAGCGCACGCTGGTGCGCTCGCAGTCCTTCGATTTTCCGCTGCGCCAACGTCACATCGCCGACGCCACCGGTCTCACGCCGGTCCACGTCAGCAAGGTGCTGGGCGAACTTCAGCGCGCCGGTCTGATCGACATCAGCAGCCGCTCGCTTACCATCCTCAATGCCACGGAACTTCAGCGCGTTGCCGACTGGCGCTAATGCCGGCGGCGCCATCTTTTGTTTGACCAGAGTTCGCTCGCCGGTGCAGTCGCAGATCCGTGAGCAATTCCACGGTGAGAAACCGGCGATGCCGTCCGGCTGCCTCCCAAAAACATCAAAGTAGATTGACTGTCCACCAATTTTGCTGCGATGCAGCGAAGTTTGTCGCGGCGCCATATGTTTACGGAATAGTTTTTCTGGATTTACGAGATAGATATACAAGCCCGCAAATTGGTATTATGTATATCAGCGGAGGCGGCGAAGGCTGTTGAAAGCCAAGCCAGATGCGTTCAGCCGGCGGCAAGTCCGGCAGCGCTCAACAATCCAAGGGAGGATTCATGTCTGCACCCATTAAGATTCTGACCTTCGGCGTGGCCGCCTGCGTTGGCGGCGCGTTCGCATTGGCGGCGGCCCCGGCCAAAGCCTGGGAACCGACGCACCCGATCGAGATCATCGTCCCGGCCGGCACCGGCGGTGGCGCCGATCAGATGGCGCGGACGATGCAAGGCATCATCACCAAGCACAATCTGTCCAAGCAATCCGTCGTCGTCATCAACAAATCGGGCGGCGCCGGCGGCGAGGGTTTCCTCGACGTCAAGAATTCCAAGGGCAACGCGCACAAGCTGATCATCACGCTGTCGAACCTGTTCACCACGCCGCTCGCCACCGGCATCCCCTTCAACTGGAAGGACATCACCCCGGTCGCGATGATGGCGCTGGACGAGTTCGTGCTCTGGACCAATGCCGAGAAGCCGTACAAGTCGGTGAAGGACTACGTCGCGGCGATCAAGGCGGCGCCGGACAATACCTTCAAGATGGGCGGCACCGGCTCCAAGCAGGAAGATCAGATCATCACCGTCGCGCTCGAAAAGGCGACCGGCAAGAAGCTGACCTACATCCCGTATAAAGGCGGCGGGGAAGTCGCCGTGCAGCTCGTCGGCAATCACATCGACTCGTCCGTCAACAACCCGATCGAGGCGGTCGCTCATTGGCGCGCCGGCAAGCTGCGGGCGCTCTGCGTGTTCGATGCCAAGAAGCTCGCCTATCCGGATAAAGTCACGCCCGATCAGTCCTGGGCCGATATCCCGACCTGCAAGTCCGAAGGGCTCGATGTCGAATACGTGATGCTGCGCGGCTTCTTCATGCCGCCGGGCGTGAGCAAGGACGAAGTCGCCTATTACGTCGACATGTTCAAGAAGGTCCGAGAGACGCCCGAGTGGAAGAAGCTGATGAGCGACGGCGCCTTCAACACCACCTTCATGGTCGGCGATGAATACACCAAGTGGGTGACCGACGCCGAAAAGCTGCACCAGGGCTTGATGAAAGACGCTGGCTTCCTCGCCAAGACAAACTGACGAGCGAAACCAGAGCCTGACAAGAATACGCGGCGCCAATACGCCGCTACGCGGGGAGTCCGATGAGTAACGATATAAATGAAACCGGTGGGGCGGGTCCGTCCCACCGGGGTGTCGAAATCGGCGTTGCCGTCGCTATCGCGGGCCTGGCTGTCATCGGCATCATCGGCGCGACGCGCGTCGGTACCGGATGGAGCGCCGAAGGTCCGCGCGCCGGGTTCTTTCCGTTCTATATCTGCGTCGCCATTCTGATTTCCTGCGCCGTCAATCTGACGCAGGTTTTGCGGACTGAGAGCGACGGCGCCGTGTTCGCATCCTGGAGCCAGATCAATAAAGTCTTGCAGGTCGTCATCCCGACCGCGGTCTACGTGTCGATCATCCCCTATAGCGGCATCTACGTCGCGTCGGCGCTGCTGATTGCCGGCTTCATGAAAATACTGGGCCGCTACGGCTGGAGCGCATCGATTGGCGTCGGGCTTTTGGTGCCGTTGTTTACTTTCGTCGCGTTCGAGAAATGGTTCCTGGTGCCGCTGCCCAAGGGTCCGCTCGAAAATCTGCTGGGATATTAAGATCGGGGGCCAGGCTGCCGCGACTCGTCGCCGGCGGTTCAGGGATTGGTAAAATGGAAGATATCGGCAATCTGTTTCACGGTTTCGCGGTGGTCGTGCAGCCGTACAATCTGGTGCTGATGGTTGTCGGCATTGTGCTCGGCGTCATCGTCGGCGTGCTGCCGGGACTGGGCGGCGCCAACGGCGTGGCCATCCTGCTGCCGCTGACTTTCTCGATGTCGCCGACCTCGGCGATCATCATGCTGTCCTGCATCTACTGGGGCGCCCTGTTCGGCGGCGCCATTACGTCGATATTGTTCAACATACCCGGCGAACCGTGGTCGGTGGCGACCACATTCGACGGCTATCCGATGGCGCAGCAAGGCAAGGCTGGCGAGGCGCTCACCGCGGCCTTCACCTCGTCTTTCGTCGGCGCCTTGTTTGCCGTCATCATGATCACCTTGGTGGCGCCGCTGGTGGCGAGCTTCGCGCTGCGCTTCGGCCCGCCGGAAATCTTCTCGGTCTACTTCCTGGCCTTCTGCAGCTTCGTGGGCTTGAGCAAGGAGCCACCGTTCAAGACGGTGGCCTCGATGATGCTCGGCTTCGCGCTCGGCGCGGTTGGCCTCGATCAGATGACCGGGCAGTTGCGGCTGACCTTCGGCTTCGAGACGCTGCTCACTGGCTTCGACTTCCTGATCGCCGTTATCGGCCTGTTCGGTATCGGCGAAATCCTGCTGACCATGGAAGAGGGCTTAAGCTTCCGCGGCAAGGCGGCCAAGATCAATCTCAAGGTCGTGATCCAGACCTGGAAGGAACTGCCTCGCTACTGGATGCTTTACCTGCGCTCGTGCGTGATCGGCTGCTGGATGGGCATCAGCCCGGCCGGCGCCACGCCCGCTTCGTTCATGAGCTACGGCATCGCCAAGCGCATTTCGAAGCGAGGGTTCAATTTCGGCAAGGGCGAGATCGAAGGCGTGATCGCGCCGGAGACAGCGGCGCATGCCGCCGGCACAGCGGCCTTGCTGCCGATGATTTCACTCGGCGTGCCCGGTTCGCCGACCGCGGCCGTGCTGCTCGGCGGCCTGCTGATCTGGGGCCTGCAGCCCGGTCCGCTGCTGTTCACCGAGCAGAAGGATTTCGTCTGGGGCCTGATCGCCAGCATGTATATGGGCAACATCGTCGGCCTGATCGTGGTCCTGACCTGCGTGCCGCTGTTTGCCGCGATCCTGCGCATTCCATTCAGCGTCATCGCGCCGATCATTCTCGTGCTGTGTGCGATCGGCGCCTACACGGTGCACAACAATACATTCGACGTAGTGATGATGCTGGTGTTCGGCGTGGTCGGCTACTTCATGAAGAAGACCAATTACCCGCTGGCGCCGATGGTGCTGGCGATCGTGCTCGGCGACAAGGCCGAAGAGTCGTTCCGGCAATCGCTGCTGGCGTCGCAAGGCGGCTTGAGCGTGTTCTTCTCGAACGCGCTGGTCTCGACCATCATGACCTTGGGCTTGATCGCGCTGTTCTGGCCGATGATCCAGTCCGGTCTCGGCCGTCTGCGCGCCGGCAAAAAAGGTGTGCGCGTAGCGGAATAAAAATTCCATTTCTTTCGTGACGAACGGCGCGTGCATTTGTAGCCACGCAGCCGTCCGCGCGCTTTCGCAGTGCCGAATCTGCCGAATATATTGTGCTGCGCAGCATTTTTCCGGCCGTCTACTATTTTACATTGAATTTATGCAGGCGAATGGGCGCAGTGCCGTAATACATAATAATCCCTTCGGCTGAAGTGCCGAATAACAAACGCCGGCCAGCGGCAACGCCGCGACAAGGTCTGCGACCAGTGGAGGATTGAATGACGGTAGCAGTAGAGTCGCGGGCAGTGGGGCGCGCTTCCGACGCGACGCGCTGGGGACAGTTGATTTTCGGCATCCTTTGCATGGTGATGATCGCCAACCTGCAATATGGCTGGACGCTGTTCGTCAATCCGATCGATCAGAAATATCACTGGGGCCGCGCTGCGATCCAGGTTGCGTTCACGATCTTCGTGCTGACCGAAACCTGGCTGGTGCCGATTGAAGGCTACCTGATCGACAAGTTCGGTCCGCGGATCATGATTTGTGGCAGCGGCGCCTTGGTCGCCATCGCCTGGGTCATCAATTCGATGGCTGACTCGCTGTTCCTGCTTTACCTCGGCGCCGCGGTCGGTGGCATTGGCGCGGGCGTGATCTACGGCGGCGCGGTCGGCAATGCGCTGAAGTGGTTCCCGGATCGGCGTGGTCTCGCGGCGGGTCTCACCGCGGCCGGTTTCGGCGCAGGCTCCGCGCTCACCGTGATCCCGATTGCCAACATGATTGCCACCAGCGGCTATCAATCGGCGTTCCTGTGGTTCGGGCTGGGCCAGGGCATCATCGTGATGATCGTCGCGCTGTTCCTGAAAGCGCCGCAGCCGGGCGACGTCGCGGCGCCGGCAGCACCGGCGGTTCAGCAGACGGCACGTGATTATTCTCCGTCGGAAGTGCTGCGCACGCCGGTGTTCTACGTGATGTACGCCATGTTCGTCATGGTCGGCGCCGGCGGCCTGATGGCGATTGCGCAATTGGCGCCGATCGCCAACGACTACAAGGTGGCCGGCGTTCCGGTCTCGCTCTTGGGACTGACACTGCCGGCCCTGACCTTCGCCTTGACCATCGACCGCGTGCTCAACGGCGTATGCCGGCCATTCTTCGGCTGGGTGTCGGACCATATCGGTCGTGAGAACACGATGTTCTTCGCCTTCTTCGTCGAAGGCGTCGGCATCTATGCGCTGCTGATGGCTGCCGGCAATCCGGTACTGTTCGTGATCCTGTCCGGCCTGGTGTTCTTTGCCTGGGGCGAGATCTACTCGCTGTTCCCGGCGACCTGCACCGACATCTACGGCCGTAAGTTCGCGACCACCAATTACGGCATGCTCTACACCGCCAAGGGCACCGCGGCCCTGCTGGTGCCATTGGCCAACGTGCTGACCACGGCCACCGGCAGCTGGCATGCGGTGTTCTACGTCGCCGCGGCGCTCAACATCGTCGCCGCCGTCATGGCGCTGGCGGTGCTGAAGCCGATGCGGATCAAGGCGATGGCCAAGAACTAACCCAAGAACTAACCCAAGAACTAACCCAAGAACTAACCGGTGGGCCGATCGTGCCCGCACTAAACGCCAGCAACCGCCCGCGGGAAGTTCTCGCGGGCGGTTGTTTCTTTTTCTCCCGAATTTGCTGACCGCACTGACAATGCGGTTGCGCGCCAAAGGCCCTTCTGGCATATTGTATACCAGCCATGAATACACGAGATATCCCACCCCGTCGCGCCACGGTGCGCGCCAGTGGCGCCACTACGGCGCGGTCGCCGATTGCGACGCCGCAGCCGGCGCTGGCGCCGATCGACGCGACGCCGAGCTTCAAGCACAAAGCCTACGCCGCCTTGAAGAATGCCATCGTGGCGATGGACATCTACCGCAACCGCGACGACATCCGCCTCGACGAGCGCAAGCTGGCGCAGGACTTCGGCATCAGCCGCACGCCGGTGCGCGAGGCGATGGCGCAGCTCGAGAGCGAAGGCTTCGTGCGCTCGGTGCCGCGCCGCGGCATCTATGTGGTGCGCAAAACCAAGACCGAGGTGATCGAGATGATCACCGCCTGGGCCGCGCTGGAAAGCATGGCGGCGCGTCTCGTCACCCAGACCGCGACGCCGGAACAGATCGCGGCCTTGCGCAAGATGTTCGCCACCTTCGAAGGCGACCAGGTGCGCGCCCACCTCGACGAATATTCCGAGGTCAACATCGAATTCCACCAGAGCATCATCAAGCTCAGCGGCAACCGCGTGCTGATCGAAATGGCGGAAAACCTGTTCACCCATATGCGCATGATCCGGCGCAAGACCATCGTCGAAAAAGACCGCGTCGATCGCTCGATCCGCGATCACATGAAGATCATCGAAGCCCTGGAAGCGCGCGACACCGACCGCGCCGAGGTTTTGGTGCGCGACCATGCGCTCGGTCTCGCCGAGCACGTCGCGCAATACGCCGATTATTTGGACTGACCGAAGCAACAAGAATTTGAAGGGGAGAGCGGGATGTCCGCAGTTGTACAGAGTGCCGCAGCCGTAGCCGACGAAGAGCAAACAGACGGCTTCAACCTCATCATCGACGCGCTCAAGCTCAACGGCCTGACCACGATCTATGGTGTGCCCGGCATTCCGATCACGGATTTCGGCCGCATGGCGCAGGCCGCCGGCATCCGCGTGCTGTCGTTCCGTCATGAGCAGAACGCCGGCTACGCGGCCTCGATTGCCGGCTTTCTGACCAAGAAGCCCGGCGTCTGCCTCACGGTGTCCGCACCCGGCTTCCTCAATGGTCTGACCGCGCTGGCGCATGCCACCACCAACTGTTTCCCGATGATCCTGATCTCCGGTTCGTCCGAGCGTGAGGTCGTCGACCTGCAACAGGGCGACTACGAGGAAATGGACCAGCTCGCCATCGCCAAGCCCTTGTGCAAGGCGGCGTTCCGCGTGCTGCACGCTGCTGACATCGGCATCGGCTTGGCGCGCGCCATCCGCGCCGCGGTGTCCGGCCGTCCCGGCGGCGTCTATCTCGATCTGCCGGCCAAGTTGTTCGGCCAGGTAATGAACGCCGACGCCGGCAAGAAATCGCTGGTCAAGGTGATCGACGCAGCGCCGGCGCAAATCCCGGCGCCCGACGCGATCCAGCGCGCGCTTGCTGTGCTCAGAAACGCCAAGAAGCCGCTGATCATTCTCGGCAAGGGCGCGGCTTATGCGCAGGCCGACGACGCCATCCGCGTTTTCGTCGAAAAGACCGGCATTCCGTTCCTGCCGATGAGCATGGCCAAGGGCCTGTTGCCCGACACGCATCCGCAGTGCGCCGGCGCTGCGCGCTCCACCGTGCTGAAGGACTCCGATGTCGTGCTGCTGATCGGCGCGCGGCTCAACTGGCTGCTGTCGCACGGCAAAGGCAAGGCCTGGGGCGATGCGCCGAAGAAATTCATCCAGGTCGACATCGAGCCGAAGGAAATGGATTCCAACGTCGAGATCGTTGCGCCGGTGGTCGGCGATATCGGCTCCTGCGTCGCCGCGCTCAACGCCGGCCTCGGCGTGAATTGGCCGGCAGCAGCAGCCGACTGGGTTGCCGCTGTCAAGACCAAGCGCGACGACAACGTCGCCAGGATGGCGCCGCGCCTGATGAACAACAACGTGCCGATGGACTATCACGGCGCGCTCGGCGTGCTGCGCACCATCGTCAAGGAGCGGCCGGACGCGATGCTGGTCAACGAAGGCGCCAACACGCTCGATCTCGCGCGCGGCATCGTCGACATGTATCAGCCGCGCAAGCGCATCGACGTCGGCACCTGGGGCATCATGGGCATCGGCATGGGCTATGCCATCGCCGCGGCGATCGAAACCGGCAAGCCGGTGCTGTGCATCGAGGGCGACTCGGCGTTCGGCTTCTCCGGCATGGAGATCGAAACCATCTGCCGCTACAATCTGCCGGTCTGCATCGTCATCTTCAATAATGACGGCATTTATCGCGGCACCGACGTCAATGCCTCGGGCGGCACCGATCCGGCGCCGACGATGTTCGTAAAGGGCGCGCGCTACGACAAGATGATCGAGGCTTTCGGCGGCGTCGGCGTCAACGTGACGTCGCCGGACGAGTTGAAGCGCGCCGTCAACGCCGCGATGGATTCTGGCAAGCCGACTTTGATCAACGCGGTACTCGATCCCGCCGCCGGCAGCGAAAGCGGCCGCATCGGCAATCTCAATCCGCAGAGCAAATTGAAGAAGAAGTGACGAAATGAATTTGTAGGGTGGGCTAAGCGACGCGCAGCCCACCGTCAGACTATCGCCTTGTAACGTTTGCATCGGTGGGCACGGCGCCGTTGGCGCCTTTGCCCACCCTACGAGAGAGTGTGGAGAACCAGAGATGGCCAAGAAAAAACTGAAAAAGGCGGCGAAAGCCAAATCGAAACCGGCGGCCAAAAAGCCGGCCCGCAAGGCCGCGAAGGCCAGCAAGCCCGCCGTCAAGAAGGCGAGCGCCAAGCCCGCCGCTAAGAAGGCCAACGGCAACACGCCGCGGCCGTCGTCGAAGCCCTACGGCATGGACGGCAAGGCGCTCACCGGCGTACGCATTCTCGACTTCACCCATGTGCAGTCGGGTCCGACCTGCACGCAGTTGCTGGCCTGGTTCGGCGCCGACGTCATCAAGGTCGAGCGTCCCGGTGTCGGCGACATCACGCGCGGCCAATTGGTCGATGTGAAGGGCGCGGACTCGCTGTACTTCACCATGCTCAACCACAACAAAAGGTCGATCACCATCGACTCGAAGCATCCGCAGGGCATGCGCGTGCTCAATGCGCTGATCAAGTCGTGCGACGTGCTGGTCGAAAACTTCGCGCCCGGCGCGCTCGACCGCATGGGCCTGACCTGGGACTACATCCACAAGCTCAACCCGCGCATGATCGTCGCCTCGGTCAAGGGCTTCGGCCCCGGTCCTTACGAGGACTGCAAGGTCTACGAGAACGTCGCGCAGTGCGCCGGCGGCTCGGCCTCGACCACCGGCTTCCGCGATGGTCCGCCGCTGGTCACCGGCGCGCAGATCGGCGACAGCGGCACCGGTCTGCATCTCGCGCTCGGCATCGTCTCGGCGCTGTATCAGCGCATTCGCACCGGCCGCGGCCAGAAGGTGCTGTGCGCCATGCAGGATGGCGTCTTGAACCTCGCGCGCGTCAAGCTGCGCGACCAGCAGCGCCTCAAGCACGGCCCGCTCACCGAATACTCGCAGTACGGCGAGGGCATTCCGTTCGGCGACGCGACGCCGCGCGCCGGCAACGATTCCGGCGGCGGCCAGCCGGGCCGCATTCTCAAGTGCAAGGGCGCGCCGGAAGATCCGAACGCCTACATCTACTTCATCACCCAGGCGCCGGTGTGGGGCCCGATCTGCGATCTGATCGGCGAGCCGACCTGGAAGACCGATCCGGAATTCGCCACGCCGCGCGCGCGGCTGCCGAAGCTCAACCAGATCTTCGCCCGCATCGAAGCCTGGACCATGACGATGACCAAGTTCGATGTCATGAACGCCTGCAACGCGGTCGATATTCCGGTCGGGCCGATTTTGTCGATGAAGGAAATCGCCGAAGAGAAGTCGCTGCGCGACACCGGCACGGTGGTCGAGGTCGATCATCCGGTGCGCGGCAAGTACCTCTCGGTCGGCAACCCGATCAAGATGTCGGATTCGATCTCCGAGGTGACGCGTTCGCCGCTGTTGGGCGAGCACACCGATGAGATACTGACCAAGGTGCTCGGCTTCAAGGCGAACGAAGTCGCCGAGATCAAGAACTCCGGTGCGCTCAGCGCGCCGGAGAAGAAAGAGAAGGCGGCTTAGCCGTTGCGTGTCCCGGACGCGGTGCAGCGCACTTGCGGTGCACCGCAGATCCGGGACCTCGATTAATAAAGCTGGATCCCGGGTCTGCAGCGCATCACCATAGCGCGTCAAGACGCGCGTAAACGCGCTAATGGTGCTGCGCCGCGCCCGGGAAACGAAGGTAAAGGAGTGTCACTGATGCGTATCGTGGTCCACGGCCAGCAGGCCTTCGGCAAGGCCGTTCTCGAAGCGCTGTTGAAGCGCGGCGATGAAGTCGTCGCCGTCTATGTCGCGCCGGAAAAAGAGGGCGCCAAGGCCGACCCGTTGAAGGAAGCGGCGCTCGCCGCCGGCCTCAAGGTGATGCAGCCGGCGTCGTACAAGACGCCGGAAGTGCTGGCCGAGTTCAAGGCGCTCAAGCCCGACCTGCAGGTCATGGCTTTCGTGACGCTGTTCGTGCCGGAGGAATTCCTCAACGCGCCGACGCACGGTTCGATCCAGTATCATCCGTCCTTGCTGCCGCTCTATCGCGGCGCGTCTGCGATCAACTGGCAGATCATCAAGGGCGAGAAGGAAGCGGGTCTGTCGATCTTCTGGCCCGACAACGGCCTCGATACCGGCGACATTCTGACGACGCGCAAAACGCCGATCGGCCCCAACGACACGCTCGGCACCGTCTATTTCGACCGCCTGTTCCCGATGGGCGTCGAGGCGATGCTCGAAGGCGTCGACCTGGTGAAGGCCGGCAAGGCGCCGCGCATCAAGCAGGACGAGGCGCTCGCCACCTATGAAGGCAAGTGCGGTCCCGGCAACGCCAAGATCGACTGGGGCAAGCCGTGGGAGCAGATCGACCGTCTGATCCGCGGCTGCAATCCGGCGCCCGGCGCCTGGACCACCTTGAACGGCGCCACCGTCAAGATCTTCGACGCCAAGCCGCTTCCTGCGCGCGATCCGAAAGGTATCGCCGGCAAGTTGGGCGAGATCGTCGCGGTCGAAGCCGATGGCATCACCGTCGTCTGCGCCGACGGCCGGTTCAAGGTCACCCGCGTTCAGCCCGCCGACGGCAAGAAAATCGAAGCCGGCGAATGGGCAAAGTCCGCCAACGTCGCCGTGGGCGCCAAATTTGCCTGATTAATCGAGATCGAAAAAGCCAAATGCCGGCTCACCACTCTTCAATGAACGGATAGAACATATGCCCGCCTCGCAGCATCAGTCGCCGAAGTCTGACATCGAAATCTCGCAGACCGCCGAAAAGCGCCGCATCCTTGACGTCGCCAAGGACAGGTTAGGCGTCGCCGCGGAAAACCTCGAACCCTATGGCCACTACAAGGCCAAGGTGTCGATGGACTTCGTCAAGTCGCTCAAGAACAAGCCGAACGGCCAGCTGGTCCTGGTGACGGCGATCTCGCCGACGCCGGCGGGCGAAGGCAAGACCACCACCACGGTCGGCCTCACCGACGCGCTCAACTTCATCGGCAAGAAGGCGATGTGCTGCCTGCGCGAACCGTCGCTCGGGCCGTCCTTCGGCATGAAGGGTGGCGCCGCCGGCGGCGGTTACGCCCAGGTCATCCCGATGGAAGACATCAACCTGCACTTCACCGGCGACTTCCACGCCATCACCTCGGCGCACAATCTGCTGTCGGCCTTGATCGACAACCACATCTATTGGGGCAACGCGCTCGGCATCGATTCGCGCCGCGTCGTCTGGCGCCGCGTCATGGACATGAACGACCGCGCGCTGCGCGAGATCGTCTGCTCGCTCGGCGGCGTCGCCAACGGCTATCCGCGCGAAGCAGGCTTCGACATCACCGTCGCCTCCGAAGTGATGGCGATCTTCTGTCTCGCCAAGGATCTCGACGACCTGAAGGAACGCCTCGGCAACATCATCGTCGCCTATACGCGCGACCGTAAGCCGGTGCGCGCCAAGGAACTGAAAGCCCACGGCGCCATGACCGCGCTGTTGAAGGAAGCGATCGCGCCGAACCTGGTGCAGACGCTCGAAGGCACGCCCGCCTTCATTCATGGCGGCCCCTTCGCCAACATCGCGCATGGCTGCAATTCGGTGGTCGCGACCTCGACCGCGCTCAAGCTCGCCGATTACGTGGTGACCGAAGCCGGCTTCGGCGCTGACCTGGGCGCCGAGAAGTTCCTCGACATCAAATGCCGCAAGGCCGGGCTTGAACCGTCCTGCGTCGTCATCGTCGCCACCATCCGCGCCTTGAAGATGCATGGCGGCGTCAAGAAAGAAGACCTGAAGAAGGAAGACCTCAAGGCGCTGGAAGCCGGCATGGCCAACCTGCAGCGTCATGTCGAGAACATCAAGAAGTTCGGCCTGCCGGCGGTGGTGTCGATCAACCGCTTCTCGGCCGACACCGACGCCGAAATGGCGCTGGTCAAGGACAGGTGCAAGGCGCTCGGCGTCGAAGCGCTGATGGCCGATCACTGGGCTTTGGGCGGCGAGGGCGCGGCCGACGTCGCCAAAGCGGTGGTCAAGACCATCGACGCCAGCAAAGGCAAGTTGAAGTTCCTCTATCCCGACGAGATGCCGCTGTTCGAAAAGATCCGCACTATCGCCAAGGAAATCTACCGCGCCGATGACGCCACCGCCGACAAGGCGGTCAAGGACCAGCTCAAGACTTGGGAAGAGATGGGCTTCGGCAAGCTGCCGGTCTGCATCGCCAAGACGCAGTACTCGTTCTCGACCAACCCGGACGCCAAGGGCGCGCCGACCGGCTTCAATATTCCGGTGCGCGAGGTTCGTCTCTCCGCCGGCGCCGAGTTCGTGGTGGCGATCTGCGGTGAGATCATGACCATGCCGGGCCTGCCCAAGGTGCCGTCGGCCGATTCGATCGACGTCGGCGCCGATGGCAAGATCGTCGGGCTGTTCTAGTACGGCGTCATCGTTGAGACGATTGACGGCCGCCGGGAATACCGGCGGCCGTTTTCATTTCTCGTTCAGCGGCCAAGCGCTGCGATGATGGCGTCGCTCTTACGAACGCGGGCAACACGCGGCAGCACCTTCTCGATGGCCACGGCATGCAGGCCATCGACGATGCTGGTCGACGCGTCCTCGGCGACAATGACATTGTAATCGAGATGCCAGCCGTCGCGCGCCGTCTGCTCGACGCCGAAATTGGTGGCGACGCCGCCGACGACAATCGTATCGACGCCGCGTCGGCGCAGTTGCAGATCGAGCTCGGTGCCGAAGAACGCGCTCCAAGTGCGCTTGGTGATCGGCAGATGCGGCAATGCGCGGACCTCGCTGACGATCTCGGCCCAGTCGGCCGGCAACCCGTCCGGCGGCACCGCGAGCGGCTGATCGGTCTTGCCGCGCGGCGCGGCGGAAAGATCATCGCCGAAGTGGACGTTGACCAGGACCACCAGGCCGCCTGCCGCGGCCATGGCGCTGCCAAGCCTTGCGCCGGCGGCGACGACCTGATCGGCGGAGTAGGGCGAGAGCGGGCGGCCAAGAATGCCTTTTTGCAGGTCGATGAGAATGAGCGCGGTCTTTTTCGGATCGAGGTCGAGCATGGAATTTTGCCTTCACGTTGGAAAAGAGGTGTGATGCTACGGCGCCGCGCCAACCTGACGTTTCCCTCCGCGGCCGCCCTCAAGTATATGAGGCTTGGCTCATGTTTATGGATATATGAGGATGTCCTCACAAATGTCAAGCGCCGCCGCCAAGCCGCGCGCCCCGCAGCGCGAGCGCGGCCGCGCCCGCGTCGCTGCGCTTTTGGCGGCGGCGACAGCGGTGATTGCCGAAAGCGGTTACGAGGCGGCGACGATGACCGAAATCGCGGCGCGCGCCGGCGCGTCGATCGGTTCGCTCTACCAGTTCTTTCCGACCAAGGAACTGATCGCCGACGCGCTGCACCAGGAAAACGGCGAGGACCTGGCGCGCATGCTGGCCGGTCTCGGCGTGCGCGTCGCCGGCAAGCCGAGCGCGGCTTTGGCCGATGCCCTGTTCGACGATCTGTCGGGCTTTCTCAATAGCCATCCCGCGTTTATCGCGCTGGCCGGGCGCCGCAACATCGACGCGAAACGCAAGAAGCAGATGCGCCGGCTGCTGCGTGGCCAAATCGCGGCGCTGCTGGCGCAAGCGGACCCGCCGGTGCCCGCAAAGCGCGCGGACATTTTGGCGGTCATCGTCCTGCACCTGATCCAGACCGCGGTTACCATCGCGGGTGAGGTGGATCTGCCCAATCGTGCCGCCGTGCTCGACGATTTGCGCCTGATGCTGCGCCGCCATATGGCGGCCGCTTAAGCGCCGGCCGCACGCATTTTTGCGAGACCCCCCGCTTGCGCGGGGGCGGGCGGAATGATGCTATGCGCCGATTTTAAAATCCAAGAGGAAACCCCAATGCTGAAATTCTATTACTCAGGCGCGCCGAACCCGATGAAGGTGGCGCTGTTCCTGGAAGAAGCCGGTCTGGAATACGAGCCGATCCCGGTCGACACCCGCAAGGGCGACCAGCACAAACCGGAATATCTGGCGATCAATCCGAACGCCAAGGTGCCGGCCATCGTCGACGGCGACGTGACCGTGTTCGATTCCAACGCCATCCTGCTTTATCTCGGCGAGAAGACCGGCAAGTTCATGCCGGGGAAGGGCGACAAAGCGCGCGGCGAGTTGCTGTCGTGGCTGATGTTCATCGCCTCCGGCGTCGGTCCCTACTCGGGCCAGGCGGTGCACTTCCGCAACTATGCGCCGGAGAAGATCGAATACGCGACCAATCGCTACATGTACGAAGCGCAGCGCCACTACGGCATTCTCGAAGCGCGGCTGTCCAAGCAGAAATACATGCTGGGTGACACCTACACCATCCTCGATATGGCGCTGTGGGGCTGGGCGCGGCTGATCCCGGTGGCGCTGGGCGATACCGCCTGGGCCAAGTTCCCTCACCTCAAGAAGTTGATGGACGAGATCAGCGCCCGTCCTGCCGCGGCGCGCGCGCTGGCGATCAAGGACAAGCATACCTTCAAGGCCGAGTTCGACGAGGAAGCCAAGAAGGCCATGTTCCGCCATATGCACGAGAAGGTGGCATAACCGCGCCATCGACTTGTCGCTGCCAGACACGGGGTGCGTGGTCTTAACGGCCGCGCGCCCCGTTTGATTTTTCGCAAGCCCGCGCCGGGCGGAAGCATGCTAGAATCGATATTATTCAAACGAGGATCGTAAGCGATGGACCTCAAGCTGATTGCGACCGGCCGCAACCCGCCGCACGACGTCAACGCCATTATCGAAATTCCGCTCGGTGGCGTGCCGGTGAAATACGAATTTGACAAGGTCTCGGGCGCGATCTTTGTCGACCGTTTCCTGCATACGGCGATGTTCTATCCCGGCAACTACGGCTTCATCCCGCACACTCTGTCGGACGACGGCGACCCGTGCGACGTGCTGGTGATCAGCCAGGTGCCGGTGGTGCCGGGCGCGGTCATCCGTTGCCGGCCGGTTGGCGCGCTGCTGATGGAAGACGAAGCCGGCAACGACGAGAAGATTCTCGCGGTGCCGGTCGACGCGCTGCATCCGTTCTACAAGGGCATCACCAGCTATCGCGATCTGCCGGACGTGATGTGCGAGCAGATCGCGCACTTCTTCCAGCACTACAAGGATCTGGAGAAGGACAAATGGGTGTCGATCGTGCGCTGGCTGGACGCGCGCGAGGCCGAGCAGTTGATCATGGACGGCATCAAGCGCGCGCTCGGTCCGGCGGACAAGAAGCGGCGCAAGACCGACAAGATTGCGAAGAAGAATCCAGCGAAGAAGGCGAAGAAGTAGCGATCGCGCCGTTTGGCGTCATCTCCCGCCCTTGATCCCCGGATAATTCGCCGCCTTCAGCAATCGCGCCAGATGCACAGTGTTCGACGCCAGCATCGCGTTCCATTTCGCGACCACGTCGGGTGGCGTCTTGAAGTCATTGTATTCCTTTGAGCCCATCGCCTCGCCAACCCAATAAGTCGGCCCGCCCGACGGAACGGTGAAGCCGACTTCCAAGAGCGCCGACAGGATTTCCGCGGCGCTGTGGTGCGCGCCGTCCTCGTTGCCGACGATGGCGCAGATGGCGACCTTGCCGTAGGACGGCATGCGGCCGCGCGCGTCCTTGTCGCCGATGAAGGCGTCCATGCGCTCGAGCACGCGCTTGGCGATGCTCGACGGCTGGCCGAGCCAGATCGGCGAGCCGATCACCAGAATGTCGGCCACGAGAATTTTTTTCAGCAGCTCCGGCCAGGCGTCGCCCGTGCCTTCATCATTGCTCACGCCCGGCCTGATGTCGTGATCGGCGGCGCGCACGATCTCGCCTTCGACGTCGTGCCCGGCCAGCTCCTGAAACAGCTGCTGCATCAGCGCTTCCGTCGAGGACGGTTCGCTGCCGGGCTTCAGGCTGCAATTGAGCCCGAAGGCTTTGAGTGATGCGGGCAAAGGCCCTTCGAGAATGGGGTCTTCCAATGGGTCCGCCTAGCTGTCCGGGCTGCGCGGAAAGACGCGATGGACATTCGCGGCGCGCGCTTCATCGGGCGCGGCCGGCTGCAATGGCGCGGCCGGCTCGGCCTTGCGCCGTCCCATGCTCCAGTTGAATTGCAGCCGCACTTCCGGGTTCGGCACGGTCCAGCAGGCGCCGTCTTTGTCCATGAACACAACCCACATCAGGGCGGCTTCCGGCCCGTAATCGATGACGAAATGCGCGAGCCCCGAACCTTTTGGGGTCTCCAGCGGCAGAGGCGGGTTCAACTGTGTGATCATCGGGCGGCGCACCAAACGGACGTTGCGATGGGCTAACGATCAAGCTGGGCCTGAGTTCCCGCCCCAAACGCAAAACGCCGCCTGCCGTTTCCAGCAGGCGGCGCTCTTTGCAGTCTGCGCGACTAGAAAATCTTGATCGCGCTTTCCAGTGTCTTCCACACGCCCCAGGCCAACGGGATGCCGACAAAAGCCCAGAACAGCGCGGCGCCGGCGTCGAGTCCGCCGAAGCCAATGCCGTACGAGCCGCCTTGCGTGGCGATTTGCGTGCTCGCCGCCTGCAGCCTGGCGACTTCCTCCGGGCTCATGTGCCACTTCGCGTCGACCGGCTTGATCAGGTAATTGCAGATCACGCCGATGACCAGCATGCCGGCCAGGATGTAGAGCGTATAGTCGTAGAGATGGTCGCGCGGCACGCCGGCGGCGAGCTGGAACTCGCGGATGTAGTTCACCACCACCGGGCCGATGATGCCTGCGGTCGACCACGCGGTCAGCAGGCGTCCATGAATGGCGCCGACGAACTGCGTGCCGAACATGTCGGCGAGATAGGCCGGCACGGTGGCAAAGCCGCCGCCATACATCGATAGAATGATGCACGCCGCGGTGACGAAGATCGCCTTGGAACCGACATTGGCCGACCATGGCATCAGCAGGTAGCAGGCGATGCCGAGCAGGAAGAACGTGTAGTAGGTGTTCTTGCGGCCGATATGGTCGGACAGCGAGGCCCAGAAGAAGCGGCCGCCGATGTTGAACAGCGACAGCAGCCCGGCAAAGCCGGCGGCGATGCCGGCGATGATCGCCTTCTGGCCGGCGTCGAGCGCATTGAAGCCGAGTTCCGGATGGCCGATCAGCTTGCCGGCGAAGATTTCCTGCAACATCGGCGAGGCCATGCCGATGACGCCGATGCCGGCCGACACGTTGAGGGCAAGCACCCACCAGATCAGCCAGAACTGCGGCGTCTTGAGCACATCGCGCAGATGCACGTTGTACTGGGAGATCATGCTGTTGGCCTTGGACGGCGCGACCCAGCCTTCGGGATGCCAGTTCGGCGGCGTGATGCGATAGCGGAAGGCGCCGATGGTCATGAACACGGCATAGATCGCCGCCATCGCCAGGAAAGTCTGCCAGACACCGATGTCGGTCGGCGTCTTGAAAGTGTTCATCAGCAGGTCGGCCAACGGCGCGCCGATCATCGCGCCGCCGCCGAAACCCATGATCGCCATGCCGGTCGCCATGCCGCGGCGGTCGGGGAACCACTTCACCAGCGTCGACACCGGCGAGATATAGCCAAGGCCGAGACCCATACCGCCGATCACGCCGCAGCCGAGCCACAGGATCCAGAGCTGATGGGTGAGAACGCCGATGGTGCCGAGCACCAGGCCGCCGCACCACAGCACGGTCGCCGCGACGCCGGCCTTGCGCGGGCCGGAACGCTCGACCCAGCCGCCGAACACGGCGGCGGATATGCCGAGGAACACGAAGAACAGTGTGTACATCCAGCCTAGCACTACTTTGGCAGATTAGGTTCGCCGTGGTCGGCGAGGAGTTTCTTA
>JAQSCR010000396.1 GCA_029945495.1 Pseudolabrys sp.
CCGCCGAACCGGTGGCCGTGCCGGTGGGCAGTCAATTGGTGATCCGCGCCACCGGCAAAGTGAGTTTCGACATCGTGCGCGTTGGCGGTCTGGAAGAAGCACCGTCGGATGCCAAGACGCCGTTGCCGGCCGGCACCGAGGAACGCCGCTTTGTCATCAAGGGCGACGGCTCGGCGACCTTGCATGGCGTCGGCCGCGGCAATCCGGTCTGGACCTTCAGCGCAATCCCCGATCGCGCGCCGGAAATTTCGCTGGTCAAAGAGCCGGAGCGGCAGGCGCGCGGCGCCTTGCGGCTCGATTACCGGATGTCCGACGACTACGGCGTGGTCGAAGCCAAGGCGACGTTTGCGCTCAAGGACGCTGTGCAGAGCGGCAAGGAACGCCGCCCGCTTTATACCTCGCCCGATTACGCGCTCACTCTGCCGCAGGCGCGGGCGCGCTTCGGCATTGCGCAGACAACGCACGATCTGACCGAACATCCGCTGGCCGGCGCCGACGTGATGTTGACTTTGGTGGCGCGCGACGAGGCCGGCAATGAGGGCCGCAGCGAGACGACCGAAGTCCAGTTGCCGCAGCGCATCTTCGTCAAGCCTCTGGCGCGTGCCTTGATCGAGCAGCGCCGCATCCTGGCGCTCGACGCCAACGACCGGCCGCTGGTGTTGACCGCGCTCGATGCCTTGACCATCGCGCCGGAGCATTTTACGCCCGAACTCGGCGTCTATCTCGGCCTGCGCTCGCTGTTTTACGATCTGCGCAATGCCAAAGGCGACGACGCGCTGCGCGACGTGGTCGCGCGCATGTGGGCGATGGCCTTGCAGATCGAGGACGGCAACGTCTCGCAGGCCGAACAGGCGTTGCGGCAGGCGCAGGACGCGCTGCGCCAGGCGCTCGAACGCGGCGCCAGCGACGAAGAACTTAAAAAACTGATGGAAGATTTGCGCGCCGCCATGGACAAGTTCATGCAGGCGCTGGCCGAGGAGATGCGCAAGAATCCGCAAGCTCTGTCGCGGCCGCTCGACAAGAATACCCGCATGCTCAGCCAGCAGGACCTCAAGAGCATGCTCGACCGGCTCGAGAACATGGCGCGTTCCGGCAATCGCGACGCCGCCAAGCAGTTGCTCGATCAGTTGCAGCAGATGATGGAGAATCTGCAGACGGCGCGGCCGGGTGCGCCGGGCGAGGAGGGTGACGACGATATGAATTCGGCGCTCGACGAACTCGGCGACATGATTCGCAAGCAGCAGCAGTTGCGCGACAAGACCTTTAAGCAGGGCCAGGACCAGCGGCGCGACCGCCAACTCGGCCAGCGCGACAAGGGCAAGCAGCAGCTCGGCGATCTGCGCCAGGATCAGCAGGGCCTGAAGGACCGGCTCAACAAATTGCTAGAGCAGTTGAAGCAGCGCGGCATGGGCCAGAAGGGCCAACAAGGCGAGAAAGGCGAGAAGGGCCAGGGTCAAGGCGAGCAGGGCGACGAGATGGGCGAACTCGGCGGCGCCGGCGAGGCGATGGGCGAAGCCGAAGGCAATCTCGGCGAGGGCGATGCCGATGGCGCCGTCGACAGCCAGGGCCGCGCGCTCGAGGCGATGCGCAAGGGCGCGCAAGGTCTGGCGCAGCAGATGCAGCAAGGCCAGGGGCAGGGCCAAGGCCAGGGGCCGGGTCCCGGCCAGCCGGGCCGCAACGGCCGCCAGCGCGCCGATCAGAATACCGATCCGCTCGGCCGGCCGATGCGTGGCCGCGAATATGGCGACGACACGACGGTGAAAGTGCCGGGCGAGATTGACGCGCAACGCGCGCGCCGCATTCTCGAGGAACTGCGCAAGCGTTTCGGCGAAAGCATGCGCCCGCAGCTCGAGCTCGATTACATCGAGCGGCTGCTCAAGGATTTCTGATCATTGCGGAGATAGTTTGTGGTGGGCAAAGGCGCGTAGCGCCGGGCCCACCGCGAGCAAGGTGGTGGGCTTCGCTTCGCTCAGCGCCACCCTACGAGATCCACAACTGCGCTACTTGCTTCCGCTCGCGGCGTCCTGCGCGGTGAAGAAGCGCACCATCACGTCGATGGCGTCCGCCGGCGGCGCGGCCAGTCGGCTCTGGAATTCCATGCTCTCATTGGGACCGAGGATGCTGCGACGCGGCAGCGCGGTCCAGGTGTAGACGTCCTGGCCGGTGGCGTTGCGGGCGGCAAAGCGCAGGCGCGGCACTTCGGTCGGCTTGCCGGCGGTGTTCACGATCACGCCTTCGATGATCAGGATGTTGACGCCGTCCTGGGCTTCCTTGGTGATCTTGACCTTGTCGAACTTCAGATTGCGCAGGTTGACCGGCAGGCCGACCGCGGCAAACAGCGAGGCGGTCTGCGGCAGGTAGCGCACCACTTCGCTGCGCGCGCCGATCAGCGCGACGTTGAAGGCGAACAGGACGAGGATGACCGCGGTCCAGCGCGACGTGCGCTTGGATTGCTGGCGGCGCGCCTTCAGCCGCTGGCGGCGGGCGATATAGCTGTCGGCTTCCTCGGGGTTGGTCCCGGCATGAAGACCGTCGGTATGAAAATCGTCGGCGTGCAGATCGTCGTCGCCCGGCGGCACCAGCGACGGCGAATCCGTGACCGTGAGGCCGTCCGCCAGCGCATCATGCTGCGGCTGATAGCCATCGTCGGTGTGCGGCGCGAGATCGTTGTTCTGGGTCGCGTCGTTGAAGGGGGCAGGCGTGGCGTCGGCCCCGAACGCTGGCGGAAAATCGGTGGCGGGCTCGTTGCCAAAATCGTCGGCCGTGGCCGGCGAATCCATGGCCGGCGGCGGGTTGTCCGCCTGCGGCTGGGACGATAACTCAGGATAAGTGCTGCCCGATTCGGCCTCGGCTTCGGCGATAACGCCGTCGACAAACGCCGATACACTAGGCGCCGATTTGGATGCGCCGGCAAACCAGGTCGTTTTGCAGCGCGCGCAACGCACGGCACGCCCGCTCGGCCCGACCGAGGCCGGGTCGATCATGTAGGAGGTCGCGCAGTTGGGGCAGACAATCAACATGGACTTCTACGTGCAACCTGGACTTCTAGGTGTGGCCCCAAACCTACCACCCGACCGTTAATGGACTGGAAACCATGGCCCGGCCGGCAAATTGCCGTGCCGCCGCGCATTCATGGCCCTATGCCGATGCCGGTACTGTGTTATTCGTGTAAAAGCGCGAATCTTGGTGCTTCCTGGTCTTCTTGGGGGCTTGCGGGGCGCACGCGGAGCCCCGGCGGCGGGTAGCCAGGGGACCTTGGCGCCGGGGGACGTCCGGGGGCCTTTGCGGAAAATTACCGGAGACGGGCGTGGTCCGATTCGAAAACGTAGGTCTTCGTTATGGTCTCGGTCCGGAGGTGCTGCGCGACCTCACGTTCCGCATCGAGCCGCATTCCTTTCAGTTTCTCACCGGGCCGTCGGGCGCCGGTAAAACCTCCCTGCTCAAGCTGTTGTTTTTGTCGCTCAAGCCGACGCGCGGTCTGATCACGCAATTCGGCCATGACGTCGCGACCTTGTCGAAGGACGCGGTGGCGACCTTGCGCCGCCGCATCGGCATCGTGTTCCAGGATTTCCGTCTGCTCGACCACATGACGACCTACGAGAACGTCGCGCTGCCGCTGCGCGTGATGGGCCGGCACGAGGACAGTTACCGCGACGAGGTGATCGAGCTGTTGCGCTGGGTCGATCTCGGCGAGCGGATGTGGTCGCTGCCGCCGGTGCTGTCGGGCGGCGAGAAGCAGCGCGCCGCGATCGCTCGCGCGGTGATCGCGCGGCCGCAACTGCTGCTCGCCGACGAGCCGACCGGCAACGTCGATCCGCCGCTCGCGCAGCGGCTGTTGCGCCTGTTCATTGAGCTGAATAAATCGGGAACATCGGTGGTGATCGCCACCCACGATATTGCGCTGATGGACCAGTACGATGCGCGCCGGCTGGTGCTGCACGACGGCCGGCTGCATATTTACGACTGAGCTTTAAGAGATTCATGATGGCGGACGAAACCCGAGAGGAACTGACGGCGCCGGTGCCTATGCCGAGCGGCGCCAGGCCGCGTTTTGAAACGCCTCTGGTGCCGCGCAATTCCATTTCCGGCAGCGCGCTGGTCGCGGTCGTCGCGATCATGACGTTTCTCGCGTCGCTCACCACCGGCGCGGTGATGCTGGTGAATCAGGCTGCCAGCGAATGGGAATCCGACGTCGCCCGCGAAGTCACCATCCAGGTGCTGCCGGCGCCGGGCCGCGATATCGACGCCACCGCCGACAAAGCAGCGGCGGTGACGCGCGCCTTTGCCGGCATCGGCGATGTCCGTGTCTATACCAAAGAAGAATCGGCCAAGCTGCTGGAGCCATGGCTCGGCAGCGGGCTTTCACTTGCCGATCTGCCGGTGCCGCGCCTGATCGTGGTCAAGATCGTCCGTGGCGCCACGCCCGATCTGCCGCAGCTGCGCCGTATGCTGGCCGAGCAGGTGCCGGGCGCGACGCTCGACGATCACCGCGGCTGGGTCGACCGCATGCGCGCCATGGCCGGCACCGCGGTGGCGGTCGGCATCGGCGTGTTGCTCTTGATGTTCGCGGCGACCATTCTGTCGGTGACCTTCGCGACACGCGGCGCGATGGCGACCAACAAGACGGTGATCGAGGTGTTGCATTTTGTCGGCGCCAAGAACGGCTTCATCGCCGGCAATTTCCAGCGCCATTTCCTGCTGCTGGGCCTGCAGGGCGGCGCCATCGGCGGGGGCGGCGCCATTCTGCTGTTCGCGCTCGCCTCGATGGTGAGCGGCTGGTTTTCCGGCACTGCGGGCGGCGATCAGGCGTCGGCCCTGTTCGGAACGTTCTCGATCGGATTTGCTGGTTATGTCGGCGTTCTGGGGCAGGTCGCGCTTACCGCGGTGGTGACGGCGCTCACCTCGCGCCATACGGTCAACCGGACTCTGGAATCGATAGATTAACATGCTCGCAGGTCTTGCCCGCTGGATCGGTTTTCTGACGATGACGGTGGCGCTCGCCGGCGGCTTGCTGCTGACCGCGGGGTTCTTCTGGTTCGCGGCGCAGATTTCCGGCGAGGAGGTCACGCTCGAGCACAAGGCCGACGGCATCGTGGCGCTGACCGGCGCCGCCTCGCGCATTCCGGACGCCATCGAACTCCTGGCTGCCGAGCGCGGCAAAAGGCTGCTGATCACCGGCGTGCATCGCGCCACCAGCGCCAGCGAGATCGCCCGGTTGACACCGCTTTATTCCAAGTTCTTCACCTGCTGCATCGACCTTGACCGCTCCGCGCTCAACACCTTCGGCAATGCGCTGGAAACCAAGCGCTGGGCGCGCGATCACGGCTTCACCTCGCTGATCGTGGTGACCTCGAACTGGCACATGCCGCGCGCCATGGCCGAGATCGCCCACCAGCTTCCGGATGTCACGCTGATCGCCTATCCTGTGATATCGGAAATGGTGAAGACCGAGCCGTGGTGGCAGAACACCGGCACCGCGCGCTTCCTGGCGGCGGAATATTTGAAATATCTGTTCGCGCTCACCCGCATGCGCCTCGACCCCGACGGCGCTCTCTGAAGGACTGCAACGCTGTGTTGATTCTCGTGCGCTCTATTATTTTCAACGTGCTGTTCTATCTGAACACGCTGTTTCTGCTGCTGCTGGCGCTGCCGACGTTTTTTCTGCCCTATCGCGCCATCATCTGGGTGGCGACGACCTGGGGACGGATCAATCTCTTTTTGTTGCGCGTGGTCGTCGGCGTTCGCGTCGAAGTGCGCGGCGCCGAGAAAATTCCGAAAGGCTCGCTTCTGGTCGCCGCCAAGCATCAGTCGGCGTGGGAGACTTTCGCGCTGTTGCCGTTGTTCGACAATCCGGTGTTCATCGTCAAACGCGAACTACAATGGATTCCGATCTTCGGCTGGCTGATGATCAAGGGCCGCATGGTGCCGGTCGACCGCAGCGCCGGCGCGCAGGCGCTCAATGCGATGGCCGAGCGCGCGCGCATCGAACTCGCCGACAATCGCCAGCTCATCATCTTTCCCGAGGGCACGCGCCGGCCGGCCGGCGCCGAACCGCGCTACAAGTTCGGCGTCGCGCATCTGTATGCCGCCGGGGGCGTGCCTTGCGTTCCGGTCGCGCTGAACTCCGGGCTGTTCTGGCCGCGCCGCTCGCTCCGCCGCATTCCGGGAACGGTGGTGGTCGAAATTCTCGATCCGATCCCGCCGGGTCTCGACAAGATGGCCTTCTTCAAACGCCTGCAAAGCGACATCGAGACCGCGACCGCGCGGCTGATCGAAGAAGGCCGCAGCGAGATCGCCGCGCGCGGCTGACCTGGCCGGCTAATTCTTCGGCTGCTCCGGCTTTTCCTCGGCGAGCGCCTTCAGTCGTGCGCGGGCATTGTCCTGCGCCCACTGCGCAATGCGATCCTTGGTCGGCACCGCGATCGCCGCGTTGTATTCGACGCGCGCTTTGGCAGTGTCGCCTTTCTTTTCGTAGATTTGTCCGCGGCTGAAATAAGCCGCGGCATAAGTGGGATTGAGCCGGCTGGCCTGGTCATACTCGGCGAGCGCACGGTCGAGATCGCCTTTCTGCTGATAGACGTCGGCCCGGTAGTCGTAACCTTCGACATTATCGGGCTCGATGCGAATTGAAATCGCGTAGTCGGCGAGCGAGGCGTCCAGGTCACCTTTCTTTTGATTCCAGCTGCCGCGGGCGCGATAGATCGATGCCAGCGCCTTGTCCTTGAACCGTCCGGATTTGATCATGCGCGTGCAGGCGGCATGGCCGCTATCGAATTTGGCTTTGTCTTTGTAGCTCTCGTTGCCAAGCGAGAAGCAAGTGATGCGGTCTGCATCCGCGGCGGCGGCCGCCGGACTGGCGCCGCCCATGCCAAGAAGTGCAATCACGGCAAGGCATTGCAGATAACGCATGGAATTCCCCCGAAGAAACCGGTGCGGCAATAACCAACGCCTAAGATAAGGCCGCCTAACGAGGCCGTCGAGGTCGGGCGCCTCAGGTTTCGTGTGCGCCTTTGAGTTGCGCGGCGAGTTGATGCAGCCCGGCATCGCGCACGCCGAGGCTTTCCAGCTCTTTGACTGCCGCTAATACATAGTCTCGGCACGCCCCCGAACGGCCGTGGCCTTGCCGGCAATAATGCAGTTGCTCGGCGAGACTGAGCCGGCCGGCATATTGCTGGTGGCCGCGATCGACCACATAGCAGAGCGCCTGCACGCTCTCGCGTGGGTCGTCGTCGAGCCAGACCCGGCGCCAGGCTTCCAGATAGACCATGGTGACCTGCTCGCGGTCGCGCAAATAGTCGATAACCTCGGTGCGCTTGTCCGCCGCCACCCGGTAGGCGATGCCGCGGCAATTGCCGCCGCGATCGAGGCCGAACACGAGGCCGGGCTTTTCCGGCGTGCCGCGGTGCACGAAGGAATAGACGCAAAGCGCCCGATGGGCGCCGACCAGGCGCGCCTGACGGCGCTCGAGGACGTCGAACCCCGGCCGCCACATCAGCGAGCCGTAGGCGAACACCCAGAATTCACCGTTGCTTTGACGTGAATCCGTACTCATATGCGTTCCCTTGGCGGCTGTCGCCTACCAGCCGGATTGTTCCGGCGCAACCGCCGGCGCGGCGGCGCTTGTGTTTGGCCGCGATCTTGCGCAAGACATGGCGCTGACAAGACATGTCACTCAATCGATGGGCGTATAAACGCCGCATTCCCAAGGTTCTGACAGGTCCATGGCCATCGCTTATTCCACGCGCCGCACCGGCTGGCGCTACATCTCGCTGCTCGTCCTGGTCGCCGTGCTGTTCGGCGGCTGGAGCGGGTTTTGGTATTACGCGACCGGCAAGGCTCAGGCCACGGTCGAGGGCTGGCGCGCGCGCGAGGCCAAGGCCGGCCGCATTTATGCCTGCGGCTCGGAAAGCTTTGGCGGCTTCCCGTTTCGGTTCGAAATGAATTGCGCCGCCGCCTCGGCCTCGTTCCAGAGCAATCAGCAGCCGGTCGAGATCAAGGCGCGCAACATTCTGGTCGCCGCGCAGGTCTATCAGCCGACCTTGCTGCTCAGCGAGTTCCACGGGCCGCTCACCGTCGCCACGCCGGGCCAGGCGCCGGATCTGGTCGTCAACTGGAAGCTGTTCCAGTCGAGCGTGCGTGGTACGCCGTCGGCGCCGGAGCGGGTGTCGCTGGTGCTCGACAAGCCGGTGCTCGATAGCGTGATCGATGGCAACGCGCGGACGCTGCTGCGCGCCAACCACATCGAAATCCATGGCCGTCTCGCCGAGGGCTCGGTGCTCAGTCAGCCGGTGATCGAGGTGGCGTTGCGGCTCGACGGCGCGGTGGCGCCGGACCTGCATCCGGCGACGGCGCAGCCGGTCGACGCCACGATCGATACGGTGCTGCGCGGGCTCAATGACTTTGCGCCCAAGCCGTGGCACGAGCGCTTTCGCCAGATCCAGGCCGCCGGCGGGCGCATCGACGTGACCCAGGCGCGCGTCCAACAGGGCGAGACCATCGCGGTCGGCAGTGGCAACGTCTCGATCAATCCGAGCGGCCGGTTGCAGGGCCAGTTGCGCGTGACCATCGCCGGGCTGGAGCCATTCCTCAAGCGGATTGGTGCCCAGCAGATGGTGCAGACGTCGCCGACAGTCGACAAGCTCGCCGGTGCCCTCGACCGCTTGTCGCCCGGTCTCGGCAATGTCGCGCGCCAACAGGTCGGCGCGAACCTTTCGGCCGGCATCAATATGATCGGCGAACAGACCACGCTGGAAGGCCAGCGCGCGGTGACGCTGCCGTTGCGCTTTGACGATGGCCGGACGTTCCTCGGGCCGATCCCGCTCGGCGATGCACCGGCGTTGTTCTAGGCGACCTTCTGCGCGTTGCCGGTCCCAGTCTCGAGCCGGGCGCGAATGGCCTCCGCGCTCACCGGCCGACTGAACAGATAGCCCTGGCCTTCGTGGACGCCTTGCGCGACCACCAGCTTTCTCTGCTCTTCGGTTTCGATGCCTTCGGCGACCACGATCTTGTCGAGGCCGGCGCCGAGGCTGGCGATGGCGCCGATGATCGCCCTCGCTTCGCGCTCATTGCCGCGATCGCGAATAAAGCACTGGTCGATCTTGATCTTGTCGAACGGGAACTTGCGCAGATAGTTGAGTGAGGAATAGCCGGTGCCGAAGTCGTCGAGCGACAGGCTGATGCCGAGATTCTTGAGTTGCTCCAAGGTGGCGAGCGTGTCGTCATTGTCCTCGAGCAGCAAGCGCTCGGTCACTTCCAGCTCCAGCCGGTGCGCCGGAAGTCCCGATTTTGCCAACGCCGTCACCACCTGCATGGTGAGGTTGTGATCCCGGAACTGGATCGGCGACAGGTTGACGGCGACCTTGACGCCTTTCGGCCACGTCGCCGCCTCCATGCAGGCGCGGTTCAAGACCCACTCGCCGAGGGCGACGATCAGACCGGTCTCCTCAGCGACCGGGATGAACTCGGCGGGTGAAACGCTGCCGCGCTCGGGATGTGTCCAGCGCACCAAAGCCTCGCAGGTCGTAATCCGGCCGGTGCGCAGCTCGACGAGTGGCTGGAAGTTCAGCGAGAACTGCTGCGACGCGAGCGCCTCGCGCAGATCGAGTTCGAGAGCGCGGCGCTCCTGCGCCGCCACCTCCATCTCCGGGGCAAAGAAATGATGCTCGCCGCCGCCGAGTCTCTTGGCGGCATACAGCGCCATATCGGCTTTCTTCAGCAGTTGATCGGCATCGGTGCCGTCGCCGGGCGCCATGGCGACGCCGATCGAGGCGCCGATATCGATGCGATGACCGTCGATTTCGAACGGTTCGTTGAGCGTCGCGGCCAGGCGCTGCGCCAGCGCTTTGGCCTCTTGCGGGTCCGACGTTCCGGTCTGCAGCACGACGAATTCGTCGCCGCCGAAGCGGGTGATCATGTCGGCTGGCCGGATCTCGGTGCTGAGCCGGGACGCCACCTGCTTAAGCAGCTTGTCACCGATCGGATGGCCGAGCGTGTCGTTGATCGACTTGAAGCGGTCGAGATCGATCAGGTGTATTGCGACATGATTCTCCGGTCTGTGCACGGCCGAGAGAATCGCATTGATATGCTCGTGGAATTGCGTTCGGTTGGCCAATCCGGTGAGCTCGTCGAATCTGGCGAGATGCTCGATGCGCTCCTGTGCGCGCTTGCGCTCGGTGACGTCCTCGAGAATGACGACCGATCCGCCGCCGGACATCATGCGGCGCGAGACGGCGAGCGTGCGCTCGCCGTCGGGCGAGAGCTGGAACTGATCGAACTCATCGCGCTGCAGGGCGATGGCGAGATCGCCGACGACCTGCGTGACGCTCCTGGCCTTGTGATTGCCGGCGCGGATGCTGTGGCGCACCAGTTGCGAGACACTCATGCCGACGCGGATCGGCGCATTGCGCAGATGCAGCAGTTCCACGAAGCGATTATTCCAGACCTGCAGACGGCCCCGCTCGTCAAGCATGCAGAGGCCGTGCGACATGTTGTTGAGCGCGATGTCGAAGCGGTTGGCCTGCTCCTCGAAGCGGGCGGCCAGCGCCGCCTCCTTGCGCGTAATCGTCAGCGCCTGGATGATGGTGTCGCGGATGCTGAGTGTGATGTCCAGCATGCCGTAGATGAACAGAAGCCCCACGAAGCCGAGTACTTTGTGGATCCAGTCGGGGTAGATCAGCAGCGCGATTACCATCGGCAGCATGATGAAAGTGAACTGACCAATGGCAATGATCGGGCGTCCGGCATTGCGTCCTGAAATTGCGGCGGCGTAGCCGGTCGCAGTGGTGATGACCGCCATCTGCAGCGCCGAGTCCTCGGTGTACATGAGCGTCAGCCAACACAGCAGACCGAGCAGGCCGGAGAAACCCCAGGCGCCGGCTTCGTAGACTCGCTCCCATCGCCTGGTGATCTCGGGCTGGTCAACGGTCCTTTTCGAGCGCTTGTAGAGGATGGCTGAGGCGACGCGCAGCATGCCGACAGCAAAGATCGCGATCGAATTGGCCATGATCGCCTGATTGCCGACGCTCAATGCGACGGCCAAGCCAATGATCGAGCCGTTGATGGCGCCGACCGTCAGCGAGGAGATCGGTGCAAATAATGACCTGATCAATGCAGCGCGGATTTCCGGCGGCAGTTCCGCGTCTACCTCACGTGTCTGGATTAGCTTCTTGATAAGCATGGGACCTACGGAGCTTCCACAACGCAGACGACGGTACCGGGTGAAGCTCAACAGCTCGCAAACGATCTGGTCGATCGCCATTTGTGGTGAATGACCGGTCAATGGCGGGCCGACAATTTCCATGAAATCCGGCCGTTTCGCGCGTACCGGCAGCGCGATTTTTTCGACAAGGGAAGTGTTAATACGCGCGGTTTCCCGCGCCTGCCCAACGCCAGCCGCTCCTTTATTCACATATATTACGCGTGGAACTTTTTCGCCGATAGCTGGTGCGCGCGTCACGCATGCCGGCTAGTCAACGTAAGATTGTATCGGCGTTAAGTTTCTGTTAAGGTTAAAGAACAGTTAACTGGTGCATGAAATGTCGGTGGGCGCTTACAGGGACGCCTTATCTCCCGCTCGAGCGGGTGCCGCGACGGTCTTTAACCCGTCGTCGCTCCCGGTGACGGTGGTTGAGCAAAAGCCGATAGATCTAAAAAAAGACCGTGATGCTCTGGGGCTGTTCGAGCTGGAGCAGCTTGAGGTCAGTTTTGACGAACCAAATAGCGCGTTGTGGACCTTTATGCGTCCGCGGGGCCGGCCGAGCTACAATTTAGCGATGCTTGACGACATCCACGCTTTGCAGCGCGGCATCGTGGCGAAATTCGCGGAGCGGCCAAACGATCTGCGCTATCTGGTGGCCGGCTCGCGCACCTTTGGAGTGTTCAGCCTTGGCGGCGACCTTGAGCTGTTCGCGGCCTTGACGCGCAAAAAAGACCGGCTGGGGCTGGTCGAATATGGCAAATCGTGCGTGCGGATTTTGCACCGATTCTACCACGCGCTCGATCTTCCGATCATCACCATCGGCCTCGCGCAAGGCGACGCGCTGGGCGGCGGCTTTGAATCGTTGCTGTCGTTCAACATTCTCATCGCCGAGCGCGACGCAAAATTTGGCTTTCCGGAGGCGTTGTTCGGACTGTTCCCCGGCATGGGCGCCTATAGCCTGGTGGCGCGGCGGATCGGCGCGGCCTACGCCGAGGAGATGATGCTCAGCGGAAAAACCTACAGCGCCGAGGAGATGAAAGACGCCGGCTTGATCCACATGGTGGTCGACCCGGGGCAAGGAATCGAAGCGGCGCGCGACTACATGCAGCGCAACAAGCGCCGTCACGCCGGGCTTCGCGGCGTATTTCAAGCCGGTCGCGAGGTCACTCCGCTGTCGCTCGCAGAACTCGACCGCATCGTCACGATCTGGGCCGATGCCTGCATGGAATTGACCGAACGCGATCTCAAGCTCATGCAGCGTCTCGTCAGCGCGCAGGATAGGCTGCAAGGCACGATGCAGGCGGCTGAATAGGCGTCCGGTCATCGCGCGCGTCCGGCTTTCTCCACGCCGCCGATCCAGTTCGCATGCGGCCGATCCAACGAGAGTGTCGCCATGAGCCTCGAATTTCTCATTACGTCTTTCATCGTCGTGATCTCGCCGGGCACCGGCGTTCTCTACACATTGGCGACCGGCCTTTCGCGCGGATCGCGCGCTAGCGTCGTCGCGGCTTTCGGCTGCACGCTCGGCATCGTGCCGCACATCGCGGCGGCGATCCTCGGTTTGGCGGCGCTGCTGCACACCAGCGCGCTGGCCTTCGAAATGTTCAAATACGTCGGCTGCGCCTATCTCTTGTACATGGCGTGGGCCACCTGGCGCGACCGCAGCCCGGTCAAAGTCGAGAAGCAACTCGATGGCCGGTCGGCGGCGCAGATCGCGGTCAGGGGAATTCTGATCAACATTCTCAATCCGAAGCTGTCGATCTTTTTCCTCGCCTTCCTGCCTTTGTTCGTGAATGCCGGCGAACCGCATGCGGTGTCGGTGATGCTCGATCTCAGCGCCGTGTTCATGCTGATGACCTTCGTGGTCTTCGTCGGCTACGGCCTGTTCGCCGCGTCGATCCGCGATCATGTGGTGACGCGGCCGCACGTCGTGACCTGGATGCGCCGCACTTTCGCCGGCGCTTTCGTCCTGCTCGGCGCTAAATTGGCTTTTGCCGACCGGTAATGTCAGTTTTCGTCGCTGGCGTAGGGCTTCGGCAGCGGCTCGTGCGGCAGGTCCGGATGCGGACGGCCGAAATCGGGCGCCGGTGAATCCTGACCGATCTGGACGATGCCCTTGCGGATCGCGCGCGTCCTGGTGAATTGTTCGAACAGCGCATCGCCGTCGCCCTTGCGGATCGCCTTGGTCAGCGCCGAGACGTCCTCGTTGAAACGGCCGAGCATCTCCAGCACGGCGTCCTTGTTGGCGAGGAACACGTCGCGCCACATCGTCGGATCCGACGCGGCAATGCGCGTGAAGTCGCGGAAGCCGCCGGCCGAGAATTTCAAGACTTCGGAGCGCGTCACGGTTTCCAGTTCGTCGGCGGTGCCGACGATGGTGTAGGCGATCAGATGCGGCAGATGGCTGGTCACCGCCAGCACCAGGTCGTGATGATCCGGCGCCATCGTCTCGACATTGGCGCCAATCAGCCGCCAGAACGCGGCGAGCTTCTCGACCGCTGCCGGGTCCGTGCCCGCCGGCGGCGTCAGAATGCACCAGCGGTTGACGAACAATTCGGCAAAGCCGGCGTCGGGACCGGAATATTCGGTGCCGGCGACCGGATGCGCCGGCACGAAATGCACATTTTTCGGCAGATGCGGGCTCATGTCGCGCACCACCGAGCCCTTGACCGAGCCGACGTCGGACACGGTCGCGCCGGGCATCAGATGCGGGCCGATTTCCTGCGCGACCGGACCGCAGGCGCCGACCGGAATGCAGACGATGACCAGATCGGCGCCTTCGACGGCGGCGGCGCTGGTCTCCACCACCTGGTCGGCGAGTCCGAGTTCGGCGACGCGCTTGCGCGTCGCTTCCGAGCGGGCGGTGGCGACGATCGATCCCACGGCGCCTTGCGCGCGCGCGGCACGCGCAATCGAGGAGCCGATCAGGCCAACGCCGATCAGCGCCAATCGATTGTACAGCGGCGCCGGCTTGCTCACGCCAGAAAATCCTTCAGCGCCGCGACGACCTGGCGATTGCCTTCCTCGGTGCCGACGGTCATGCGCAAGGCATTGGGCAGGCCATAGCCGGCAACGCGGCGCAGGATCAGGCCGCGCTTAGTGAGGAATGCATCGGCGTCGGCGGCGGTCTTGCCCTTGGTCTCGGGGAAATGGATCAGCAAGAAGTTCGCCACGCTCGGCGTCACCTTGAGCCCGAGCTTGCCGATTTCCTGCGTGACGAAGGCGAGCCATTTGTTGTTGTGGGCGACCGATTTCTCGACATGCGCGGCGTCTTCGATCGCGGCAATGCCGGCTTTCATCGCCGGCGTATTGACGTTGAACGGATTGCGCACGCGGTTCAAGGCATCGACGATGTGCGCCGGCCCGTAGAGCCAGCCGAGGCGCACGGCGGCGAGGCCGTGGATCTTCGAGAAGGTGCGGCACATCACGACGTTTTCGGATGTCGCCACCAGCTCGATGCCGGCTTCGTAATCGTTGCGCTGGACATATTCGGCGTAAGCCGCGTCGAGCACGAGAATGACATGCGGCGGCAGTGCCTGCTGCAGGCGCTTGATCTCGTCGAAGGGCACATAGGTGCCGGTCGGGTTGTTCGGATTGGCGATGAAGACGATGCGCGTGCGCTCGCTCACCGCCGCGATGATCGCGTCGACGTCGAGGGTGTAATTCTTTTCCGGCACCGCGATCGGCTTGCCGCCATGTCCGAGCGTGTAGATCGGATACATCAGGAAACCGTGCTGGCTATAGAGCACTTCGTCACCGTCGCGCAGATAGGCGTGCGCCAGCAGGTTGAGCAGATCGTCGGAGCCGGCGCCGCAGACAATGCGCGCCGGATCGAGACCGAACACGCGGCCGATCGCGCCGCGCAATTCGGTCACCGCGCCGTCCGGGTAATCCTCGAGATGCGCCGCGGCGGTCTGATAGGCGGCGATCGCTTTCGGACTGGGCCCGAGCGGGCTCTCGTTCGACGAAAGCTTGATGACTTTGTCGACGCCCGGTGCGCTGCTCTTGCCCGGCACGTAAGGGGCGATGTCGAGCACGCCGGGGCGCGGTTGCGGTCGTTTGGCGGTCATGATTCGAAGCCGTTGTTGGTGGTCAGGATTTATCGGCGGCAACCGTATAGCGGGTCGCGTGGCTGCCGACGAGGGCCGTCGAGCGCACCGTGGCGCCGGCGTTGATTAGGGTTGCTCTGATCGTCTCGATGTTCTGGTCCCGCGGCAGCGTCACCAGCAGGGCGGCGCCGTCAAAAGCGCGGTCGGGCACGGCGAGGAAATCGGTCATGGTCGCCAGCGTCTGCGCCGCCTGGGCGGACCAGCCGGACACCCGCACGCTCCAGACGCCGGTATCGGTCGCCATGGCCTCGGGCAAGGCGCGCGCAATGACGAATACCGGCAGCGCCGCCGGATGGTCGGCGCGCTCGACGAAGGGCAGGCGGGCGATGATCTTGGGCGCGGCGTCGAATTCGAGCGCAGTCCACCAGGCGCCGGCACTGGCCAGCGCCACGGCCGGTACCAGGCCGAGATCGCCTTTCGAAGCCGAGACCGCGGCGACCACGGCGGCGGCGCCCATATGCGGTACCAGCGGCACGGTGAAGCCGAAATGGAAGCGGGCAGAATCCCGCATCGAGGCATCGCCGGCGGAAAAGTCGGCGTGGGCGGAGAACGGCGCCTGCACATAGGTGAAGGTGGCGATGATGACGCGCCAGATGCTTTCGACGGTGTCGAGCGGCAGGATGCCTTTGTGCCGCTGGACCAGACGGCGCATCATTTCGGCTTCGCGCACCGGGCGGAAAGCCGACCCGGTTTCCTGGCTCTTCTTGACCGAGATCAGCCGATCGATGATTTCGCCGCGCTCCATCAGGAGCCGATGCATCGCTTCATCGATGCGGTCGATTTCCTTGCGCAGTTCGGTCAGGTCGGGAGCCAAGGTTGGGGCTTTGGGCGGCGTCGGCATGCGGCATTGATAGGTTAAGAGGGGCACCGAAGGCAAAGAAAACATAGCCCTTCGCCTCATCCAACGGAGTGGGCGAACCGCACCTGTAGCCGGTCGTCTTGACTGTCCGTATGACCGGTACTAAGTCATTGTTCCGTGGTCATTTGAGCCGGCCGGCTTGCAGCCACGTTAAACAACTCGCTAAACAGGCCGGGGAACATGTGTCCCGGCCGAACCTTTGTTCAGGCCGGGTTTTTTATGGCCTGTTGTCGAGCGGTCCGAGATACCTCGTTCGGAGGCCTGTTTCAGGATGGTGCACGTACAGCCGCTTCAGGGCCAAACAGCGCCCGATGTTCCGCGCGACGCGGATCATCCGCGCGACTCGCTGATCGCCCATTTTGGCGCCGATAAGCCGCTCAAGCTCGACGCCGGCCTCGAGCTCTCGCCATTTCAGATCGCCTATACGACCTATGGCACGTTGAACGCCGACCGCTCCAACGCGGTGATGGTGTGCCACGCGCTGACCGGCGACCAGTACGTGGCGCAGGTCCATCCGGTCACCAAGAAGAGCGGCTGGTGGGAGACCTTGATCGGTCCCGGCAAGTCGATCGACCCGGCGCGCTATTTCGTCATCTGTCCGAATGTCCTCGGCGGCTGCATGGGCTCCTCCGGCCCGGCTTCGACCAATCCGAAGACCGGCAAGCCCTGGGGCCTCGAATTTCCGGTGGTCACCGTCCGCGACATGGTGCGGGCGCAGGCCATGCTGCTTGATCATCTTGGCATCGACACGCTGTTTGCCGTGGTCGGCGGTTCGATGGGCGGCATGCAGGTGCTGCAGTGGGCGGCGAGCTATCCGGAGCGCGTCTTCGCCGCGGTGCCGATCGCTTGCGCCACTCGCCATTCGGCGCAGAATATCGCGTTCCATGAGGTCGGCCGTCAGGCGATCATGGCCGATCCGGAATGGCGCGGCGGCCGCTATCATCTGGAAGGCAGCAATCCGCGCCGCGGTCTCGCGGTCGCGCGCATGGGCGCGCATATCACCTATTTGTCCGACGCCGCGCTGCACCGGAAATTTGGCCGCAAGTTCCAGGACCGCGAAAATCCGACCTTTTCGTTCGATGCGGATTTCGAGGTGGAGTCCTATCTGCGCCACCAGGGCAGCACGTTCGTCGAGCGTTTTGACGCCAATTCGTACCTCTATCTGACGCGCGCCATGGACTATTTCGACCTCGCGGCCGACGCCGGCGGCACCTTGGCGCATGCGTTCAAGGGGACGCAGACGCGGTTCTGCGTCATTTCCTTCACCAGCGACTGGCTGTTTCCGACTTCGGAATCGCGCGCCACGGTGCACGCGCTCAATGCCGCCAGCGCGCGGGTGTCGTTTGCCGAGATCGTCACCGACAAGGGCCACGACGCCTTCCTGCTCGACGAGCCGGAAATGTCCGGCATCGTGCGTGGCTTTCTCGAAGGCGCCCGCAAGGCGCGCGGGTTGACGGGAAGATAGCGATGTCGGCGACCACCAACGACTTCGACGCTGCCAAGATCGCCCGCAATTCGGCCGGCGCGCGCGTCGACCTTGTGCTCGTGTCGCAGATGGTGACGCGCGGCGCCAAGGTGCTCGACGTCGGCTGCGGCGATGGCGAGCTATTGCACCTTTTGGGCGAAAGCCGTGATGTCGACGGCCGCGGCATCGAGCTGTCGCGCGAGGGCGTCAACGAATGCGTCGCCAAGGGTCTGGCGGTGATCCAAGGTGACGCCGATACCGACCTCGCCGACTATCCCGACGATGCCTTCGACTACGTCATCCTATCGCAGACGCTGCAGGCGACGCGCCACCCGCGTGCCGTGCTGGAGCATATGCTGCGGATCGGCCGCCACGCCGTGGTCTCCTTCCCGAATTTCGGCCATTGGACGGTTCGGCTGCAATTGCTGTTTGCCGGCCACATGCCGCAGACCGATATCCTGCCTTACAGCTGGTACGACACCCCCAATATCCACCACTGCACGATCAAAGACTTCGTCCAGCTCTGCAATACAATCGGGGTGAAGATCGAAAAAGCGGTGGCGCTGAACGCCTGGGGCTCCCCGCTTCGGCTTAACGCGCCGTGGTGGTTCTGGAACTTGTTCGGCGAGCAAGGCGTGTTTCTGCTCAGCCGCAAGGACTGACCGGCGGGCAAAGCCCGATTCCGCCAATACCTTTGCTGCACTGCACTGTTAACTTGGGTCGCCACGGGTGACAACTTGGCGACATCGTATATCCGTAGATGAATACAATAATTCTTATTATGAAATAGTATATATGTAATATAAATACTGTAATTCAATTTTTTAAGAAGGTAGTACCGAGCATAGCTGATGCTCATCTGCGAAATGACCTTACAGAGAACACGATATTGCCATGTTTGGTCGGCGTTTAGACGGTGCATCTAGGGTAGATTCCCGATCCGGGCCCGGTGCATTGCTTAGATAGCTAGAGGACTAAACATGATGAAACGACTAAGAAGGCGGGCGACCCTATTGTTGTGTGCGCTAACGGCAGCGAGTTTTGCCGGTTCGGCCATGGCAAGACCCGTCCATAAGGCCGCGACACCTGTGCAAGCCGTGGCCTCAGCGCAAGACAGCCGTTCCCCGGACGCCCAGCCCTATCCGACCGAAGGCGTCCAGCCGGCGGCCGGCAAAGTAACCAAGTCCCGTGGCCAACATGGCCGCGTGGGCCATACGGGCGATGCCTTCGGCGGGCTCACCTCGAACTCCCTGGTGTCCGAGGCGCGCCGCTATCTCGGCACCAACCCGACCGGGCGTGGCCGTCAGTGGTGCGGCGCGTTCATGGACCTGGTTCTGAAAAAGACCGGCCATACCGGCGGCGGCAATCTCGCCATCGCCTATGCCCGTTACGGCACGCGGGTCTCCGGGCCGCAGGTCGGCGCTATCGCCGTGATGAACCATCACGTCGGCGTCGTCAGCGGCATCGATCCGAACGGCAATCCGATCATCGTCTCGGGCAATCACAATCGCACGGTTGCCGAGTCGGTCTATCCGCGCTCGCGCATCGCCGCTTATGTGATGCCGGGTAGCTGATCGCTTCAAATAACGATTGGGATCGCCGCGCCTCCCCGTGAGGCGCGGCGTTTTTTTGTGCGCTCCGTTGGCGCCGGCGGGCCGCGATTAACGTTAAGCGGCGCGCGGTAACCACTTCATTGTTAATTCAATCTGACCATGTCGCGAAAAATTGTCGTGATATTCCCAAAGCATCGCCGTGCAATTCGCGGCGCAGAAAAGCAATGGGTAGGCGGCAATGCAGCGCAATGTTCGGATGCTGTTCACTTTCGGATGCGTCAGCCTGCTGGCGATGAGCGTTCCGGCTTTCAGCCAGCCGAAGCCAAGCGAGCCCAAAGCCAAGAGCGCCGTGCAGCGCGCTGCCGAAGCGAAAACCAAATCCACAGCGAAGCTCAATGCCGCGCGCCGGGATAACGCGCCGCGTCTCGTCAGCATGCCGATGGCGCAGGCGCCGAAGCGTCCGGCTTTCGGCTGGCCGGTGCTGGTCAGCGAGGCGCGCAAATACATGGGTACCAATCCGACCGACCGCAAACGGCTGTGGTGCGCTACCTTCATGAACATGGTGCTGGCCAAGGCCGGCTATAGCGGCACGAATTCCGACGCGGCCAAGTCGTTCGCGCAATATGGCCGCCGTATTTCGGAGCCGAGAATCGGCGCCATCGCCGTGTTGACGCGCGGCAAGCGCGGCGGCCATGTCGGCGTCGTCTCCGGCATCGACGCTACCGGCAATCCGGTCATTATTTCCGGCAATCACAACAAGCGCGTCGGCGAAAGCGTCTACCCGCGCTCGCGCGTCCTCGCCTACGTCATGCCGTCCGAAAATCGCGGCGGCATCACTCAGGTCGCCGACCGTGGCGCGGCCGGCAAATCCGCCGATGGCGGCCTGGACTCGCCGATTACCGAATTGCTTGCCGCGATCGAGGCCGAAGGCGCTCCGGCGCGTCTGCCGCCAGGCGCGCAGGCGCAGGCGCGGCAATTGCCCGAGCGAGCCGCCGGCCCGCGCCGCAAGATCGAGCTGGATCCGGCGATCGCCGAATTCCTGGGCATCAATCGCGCCAACCCAACGGCGCGCGTCGCGCCGCCGAGCCAGCCGCAAGTGCAGCCGCAGCAACAGGCGCAACCCCAACCGCAGCCGCAACGCCAGTTGCGCGTCGAGCAGGTGTCGTCCGGCCGCGTGGCCTCCGAAACCGCTCTCGCCAGCCGTATGCTGCCGGTCTCCCGTTAAATCAGCGCATCGCCGATGGCGATGTCGCCGCCCGTCAGCACCTCGGCATAGATGCCGCAATCGGCGTGGCCGAAGCTCTGCAACAACGTCTTCGGGATGGTCAGATCGCGGATGCCGGTTGACGGGTCCACATTGGTGGCGGCGCAGCGCACGATGCGCTTGACCACCTTGAGCCGGGCGTCGCGAACCGCGATCTCGGCTCCGAGCAGATCGAATTCGTGCCAGGCTGGCCAGCCGCTGACGTAGATATTGGCGCGAAAGCGTAACGGATCGACCGTCTGGCCGGCGGCGGTCTCGACCGCGGCGACCGAGGCGAGGTTGATGATCGACACGACCTTCTTGGCCACGTCGGAAAAACTGTGCGCCGCGCTATCTACGCTTTTTGCGGGCGTCTCGCCGCTCAGCACCTTCGGCGGGCCGTGCAACTCTGCCGGCATGAAGCGGCGGAAGAAGGCTTCGATGGCCAGCCGGCCTTCCTTGGTACGCAGGTCACCGCGCGCCGCCTCGCGACCGTCCTGGACGATGCTGAGCGTATGGCTGGCCTCGTCGTAGTCCGTCCGCAGCGCCGCCAGCCGCTCGTTCTTCATCAGCATCAGGAAGCGGTTCTTGGGGAAATAGGTAGGCGCGGCCGGGTCGAAACCGGTCGGGCCGTTTTCGACGGCATAGAGGCGGTCGGCGGCGATGGTCGCCCCGGGCGCCAGCGTTGTCCGCGCGAGCCGCTGCGGCGACAGGCCCTTCACCGGGTAGCGGTAGATGGCCTTGATACGGGCGGGGTGACTGGTCATGACGGCCTCCGGCTCAGGGCCTGACCTATATCAACCCGGCCGGCCCTTCAAACTGGCAATAAGTCCCCCTACATATTGCTCGTCAGGCCGCCTCGGTTGGGGCCTGCAGTCATACGGCGCCATCAAGGGCCGAAGGGGATCGAGACATGAACTTCGAGAAATACACCGACCGCGCCCGCGGTTTCGTGCAATCCGCCCAGTCCATGGCCCTGCGCGAGGGCCATCAGCAATTTTCTCCCGAACATATGCTGAAAGTTCTGCTCGACGACCCGGAAGGGTTGGCGGCGGGCCTGATCGATCGTTCCGGCGGCAACTCCCGGCAGGTGCTGCGCGACGTCGAGAGCGCGCTCGGCAGGATTCCGAAAGTTTCCGGCGCCGGCGCCGGCCAGGTTTACCTCAGCCCGCAACTGGCGCGGGTTTTCGACGCCGCCGAGAAGGCCGGCGAGAAAGCCGGCGACAGCTTCGTCACAGTTGAACGGCTTTTGCTCGCTCTCGCCTTGGAAAAGGACAGCGATGCCGGCAAGGCTTTGGCCAAGGCCGGCGTGACCCCGCAAAATCTGAACGCCGCGATCGAGGCCCTGCGCAAGGGCCGGACCGCGGATTCGGCCTCGGCCGAGAACGCCTATGACGCGCTGAAGAAATATGCCCGCGACCTGACGCAGGCGGCGCGCGACGGCAAGCTCGATCCGGTGATCGGCCGCGATGAGGAAATCCGCCGCACCATTCAAGTGTTGTCGCGCCGGACCAAGAACAATCCGGTGCTGATCGGCGAGCCCGGCGTCGGCAAGACGGCGATCGTCGAAGGCCTGGCGCTGCGCATCGTCAATGGTGACGTTCCGGAGAGCCTCCAGGACAAGAAACTGATGGCGCTCGACATGGGCGCCTTGATCGCCGGCGCGAAATATCGCGGCGAGTTCGAAGAGCGGCTGAAAGCCGTGCTGAACGAAGTGACCTCGGCCGAAGGCGGCATCGTGCTGTTCATCGACGAGATGCACACCTTGATCGGCGCCGGCAAGGCCGACGGCGCGATGGACGCCTCCAACCTGCTGAAGCCGGCGCTTGCGCGCGGCGAACTGCATTGCATCGGCGCCACCACGCTCGACGAATACAAGAAGCACGTCGAAAAGGACGCCGCTTTGGCGCGGCGTTTCCAGCCGGTGTTCGTGTCGGAGCCGACGGTCGAGGATACGGTGTCGATCCTGCGTGGCCTGAAGGACAAATACGAACAGCATCACGGCGTGCGCATCGCCGATAGCGCGATCGTCGCCGCGGCGACGTTGTCGAACCGCTACATCACCGACCGCTTTTTGCCCGACAAGGCCATCGACCTGATCGACGAGGCCGGCGCGCGGCTGAAGATGCAGATCGACAGCAAACCGGAAGAGCTCGACACCATCGACCGCGAAATCATGCGGCTCAAGATCGAACAGGAAGCGCTCAAGAAAGAGAAGGATCCGGGTTCCAAAGACCGTCTGGTCCGGCTCGAGGCCGAACTGGCCGAGTTGGAAAAGCAATCCGCCGATATCACCTCGCGCTGGAAGTCGGAAAAGGAAAAGCTTTCGGACGCGCAAAAGCTCAAAACCGATCTTGACGCACTTCGCGCCGAACTCGCCAATGCGCAACGCAAGGGCGACTATCAGCGCGCCGGCGAGCTGGCCTATGGCAGCATTCCGGAGCTTGAAAAGAAACTGAAGGCCAACGAGGGCGTCGACGCTAAGCGCGGCGCTATGGTCGAGGAAACCGTGACCGCCGATCATATCGCCGGCGTTGTGTCGCGTTGGACTGGCGTGCCGGTCGACAAGATGCTCGAAGGCGAGAAGGAAAAGCTGCTGCGCATGGAGGATGAACTGGCCAAGCGCGTCATCGGCCAGCGCGAAGCGGTCACGGCGGTGGCGACCGCGGTGCGCCGCGCCCGCGCCGGCTTGCAGGACCCGCACCGGCCGATCGGTTCGTTCATGTTCTTAGGGCCGACCGGCGTCGGCAAGACCGAACTGACCAAGACGCTCGCCGCTTACCTCTTTGACGACGAAAACGCGCTGATCCGCATCGACATGTCGGAATATATGGAGAAGCATTCGGTCGCGCGCCTGATCGGCGCGCCCCCGGGCTATGTCGGGTATGAGGAAGGCGGCGCGCTCACCGAAGCCGTGCGGCGCAGGCCTTATCAGGTTGTGCTGTTCGACGAGATCGAGAAAGCGCATCCGGACGTGTTCAACGTCCTGCTGCAAGTGCTCGACGACGGTCGCTTGACGGATGGGCAGGGCCACAAGGTCGACTTCCGAAACACTTTGATCGTCATGACGTCGAATCTCGGCGCCGATTATCTGGTCAACCAGCCCGAGGGCGAAGACACCGACGTGGTGCGTGATCAGGTCATGGGCGTCGTGCGTTCGGCGTTCCGGCCGGAATTCCTCAACCGCATCGACGAAATTATCCTTTTCCACCGGTTGAAGAAGTCGGAGATGACTTCGATCGTCGACATCCAGATGGGGCGCCTGCGCAAGCTGCTGGATGATCGCAAGATCACCATCACGCTCGACGCCGGTGCCCGCGAATGGCTGGCCGACAAGGGCTGGGATCCTGCCTATGGCGCACGCCCGCTCAAGCGCGTGATCCAGAAGTCGGTGCAGGACCCGCTGGCGGAAATGATCCTGTCCGGCGCGATCAAGGACGGCGAAGCGGTCAACGTCTCGGCCGGTAAGCAGGGGCTGACGTTTAACGGCAAGCTCGCGCAGGCGGCGTAGCGCTCTGCCGTACCCTCCCCCTTGCGGGGAGGGTCGAACGCCGAGCGTTCGCGAAGGCGTACGGGGTGGGGGTCCCTAAGACCAACGCGACCCCCACCCCGGCTCACTTCGTTCG
>JAQSCR010000397.1:0-8460 GCA_029945495.1 Pseudolabrys sp.
CGCCAGCGCCTCGCGGCGCTCCACACCCCTCATTATTGAGAGGGGACGAAAAGGGAAGACGGCGCACCCGGCGCCGGTAAAGAACACGGGCTATTTCGCATGCCTGCTGTTTGACAATTGAATAAGCGACGCATGAATAAGCGACGCATCGATCGCACGCATGTGCATGACGGCATTCATGCGTTGCGTCGCGGTTGGTTCATGACCGCAGTCTATGTTAAGGCGCCGGTCCCAGACAAATAAGAAAAAGCCCGACCAGGATGCCGGAAACGCCCACCGCCCGACCCGACGGCGCCTCGCCGCGGGAACGGTTTTTGACCTCGCTGCTGCTGCTATGGCTGGCGGGCAATGCGCTGCGCCTGACCATTCTGGCGGTGCCGCCGGTCATTCCGCTGATCCATGACCAGTTGAATATGAGCGCCACCCAGATCGGCATATTGACCGGCCTGCCCTCGATGCTGCTCGCCATCGCGGCGGTGCCGGGATCGCTGCTGATCGCCAAACTCGGCGTGCGCACGGCGCTGGTCATCGGCCTGATCGTCACCGCGGTCGGCGGCGCCTTGCGCGGGCTGCTGCCGGACGTGCTGTGGCTTTACGCCATGACCATCATGATGGCGGCCGGCGTCGCCATCATGCAGGTCACCATGCCGACCGCCGTGCGCTCCTGGCTGCCCGGCCACATCGGCTTTGCCACCGCCGTTTACACCAACGGCCTGCTGGTCGGGGAAATCCTGCCGGTGGCATTGATGCTGGTGATGGTGCTGCCGCTGGTTGGCGGCAGCTGGCAATGGGGCTTCGTGTTCTGGAGCGTGCCGGTCGGGATCATCGCGCTCGTGGTGATGGCGTTGGCGCCGCGCGCGGTCGTCAATGGCGCGGCGGTGCGCCGCAAATGGTGGCCGGATTGGCGCAATATGCTGATCTGGCGGCTCGGCATCATGCTCGGCACCATCAACGCTGTTTATTTCGCGACCAATGCCTTCCTGCCCGACTATCTGCGCAGCATCGGCCAAGGCGAATGGATCAGCGCCGCGCTGACCGCGCTGAACGTCGGCCAGTTGCCATCGTCATTCATTCTGCTGGCGGTGGCCGGCCGGCTGGAGCGCAAGGCCTGGCCCTATGTGATATGCGGGCTGCTGAGCGTGTTCGCGACCGGCGGTATCGTCTTCGGCAGCGGCGTCTGGATTGTGGTGGCCGCGGCCGTGACCGGCTTCGCCGCGGCGGGTACTCTCATTCTCGTTCTGGCGCTGCCGCCTTTGCTCAGCCCGCCCGACGACGTGCACCGCGTCACCGCCGCGATGTTCACCATCAGCTATAGCTGCGCGGTGATCGTGCCGGTGATCAGCGGCATGCTGTGGGACCTGAGTGGCATGGCCAGCATGGCCTTCTTGCCGATCGCGGTCTGCGGTATCCTGCTGGTCATTCTCGCGCCGGCGATCAATCACGTGCCACGACTGGAGAGATGAGCCATGCGTCCGATCCCGGTGGGAGCCAAAGGCACCGATACGCTGCGTGTGACGCCGGCGCATCTCGCCAACCAGTTCAAGGACGCATTGCTGCCGAAGGTGTTCGCCACGCCGATGATGGTGACCATCATGGAAAACGCGGCGCTCAACGCCGTGCGCGATTATCTCGATCCGGGCGAGAGCTGTGTCGGCACGCTGGTCAATGTGCGGCATCTGGCGGCGACGCCGGCCGGCCATCTCGTGACCGCCACGGCCGAGGTGACTAAGGTCGACGGCCGCCGCATCGAGTTCACCGTCAACGCCCGCGACGAGATCGAGGAGATCGGCAACGGCACGCACGAGCGCATGGTGGTCGACATGGACCGGATCGCCAAAAAGCTTGAGGGCAAGCGGCTGGAGGCGAAAAAGCGGCCTTAAGGTGCGGCCCCAGCCAAAGCCGGGCTGAGGCGCTTCGACCTCTTGAATTCGAGGATTTCCCGTAGTATCCCTCAATAGGTACTTCGAAAGTATCTATTATGATGTTTAAAACATGATAACGGGCACGCAAATGCGGGCAGCCCGCGCGCTGTTGGGCTTCGACCAACGCGAGTTGGCAAAGGCCTCCGGCTTGTCGTTGCCGACCATTCAGCGCATGGAATCAAGCGACGGCGTGGTGCGCGGCAATGTCGATTCGCTGATGAAGCTGGTCGACGCGCTTTCCACCAACGGCATAGAATTGATCGCCGACGGCGCGGCCTCGAGCGGTGGCGGCCGCGGCGTGAGGCTCAAATGATCGTGCGCCCGGCACATCGGCACGGCCAGTGGGGGCGATGATGGTGACCTACGCGCTCTTTGGCGTGCTGGCGCTGGTGGTCCTTGCCCCCATTGCCGTTGCGTTGAGCGCGTCGCCGAACGCCACCGGCTTTGTTTACGGCGCCTGCCTGATCGTCGCGCTGATCCTGTTTCTGCTGGCGCTGCATATCCTGCTCGAATACCCGGCCGCCTCGACCGTCACTTTGCCGCTCGGCCTGCCCTGGCTCGGCGCGCATTTCCGCATCGATCCGCTGTCGGCGTTTTTCCTCACGGTGATCAATCTCGGCGCCGCCGCCGCCAGCCTGTTCGCGCTCGGCTACGGCCGGCACGAAGAAGCGCCGCAACGCGTGCTGCCGTTTTTCCCGGCCTATCTCGCGGCGATGAATCTGGTGGTGCTGGCCGACGACGCCTTCAGCTTCCTGGTGTCATGGGAGTTCATGTCGCTCACCTCCTGGGCGCTGGTGATCGCCAATCATCGCGTCGATGAAAACCGGCGCGCCGCTTACATCTATCTGCTGATGGCGAGTTTCGGCACGCTGGCCTTGCTGTTCGCCTTCGGCCTGATGGCCGGCGCCGACGGCCACTATGCATTCGACGCCATCCGCGCCGCGCATCCGGCGGTGGGAACAGCGGCGCTGGTGCTGATCCTGGCCTTGGTCGGCGCCGGATCGAAAGCCGGTCTCGTGCCGTTGCATGCCTGGTTGCCGCTGGCGCATCCGGCCGCACCGAGCCACGTGTCGGCTTTGATGAGCGGCGTGATGACCAAGGTCGCGGTCTACGGCTTCATCCGCATTGCCTTCGACTTGCTCGGCCCGCCGCAATGGTGGTGGAGCCTGGTCGTGCTGGCTCTCGGCGGCGCCACCGCGGTGATGGGCGTGCTGTACGCGCTGATGCAGCGCGACCTCAAGCGCGTGCTGGCCTATTCGACCATCGAGAATATCGGGCTGATCTTCGCCTCGCTCGGCCTGGCGCTGGCGTTCAAGGCCTACGGCATGGAGTTGGCCGCGGCGCTGGCGCTGACCGCCGCGCTGCTGCATGTGTTCAATCATTCGCTGTTCAAGAGCCTGCTGTTCTTCGGCGCCGGCAGCGTGCTGACCGCGACCGGCACGCGCGACATGGAAGCGCTCGGCGGCCTGATCCATCGCATGCCGCAGACTGCCTTCGTGTTCCTGATCGGCTGCACGGCGATTTCGGCGCTGCCGCCGCTCAACGGCTTCGTGTCGGAATGGCTCACCTTCCAGGCCATCCTGCTCTCACCGCAACTGCCGTCCTGGGGGCTGAAGCTGATGGTGCCGGCGGTCGGTGCGCTGCTGGCTTTGTCGGCGGCCTTGGCCGCTGCCTGTTTCGTGCGCGCCTTCGGCATGACCTTTCTCGGCCGTCCGCGCTCGCCGGCTGCCAGCACCGCGCAGGAGACCGACACCAATTCGCTGGCCGCGATGTACGCGCTCGCCGCTGCCTGCCTGATCGCCGGCATTCTGCCGGGCATCTTCATCGACGCGCTGGCGCCGGTGGTGCAGGCGCTCACTGGCGGGCAGATGCCGGTGCAAACCGGCGTGGAATGGATGTCGATCGTGCCGATCGCGGAAAGCCGCAGTTCCTATAACGGGCTGCTGGTGTTCGCCTTCATGGCCGTCACCGGCATGGTCACCGCCTTTGCAATTCACCGCCTCGCCTCCGACAAGATCCGCCGCGGCCCGGCCTGGGGTTGCGGCTATCCGGACGCCAGCCCGCTGACGCAATACAGCGCGTCGAGCTTCGCGCAGCCGATCCGCCGCGTCTTCGGCAGCCTGGTGTTCCGCGCCCGCGAAATCGGCGAGATGCCGCCGCCCGGCTCCAGCGCGCCGGCGCGACTGACCGTGCAATTGCGCGACCTGATCTGGGACACGCTCTACGCCCCGATCGGGATCGCCGTCGGCGTCATCGCCGAGCGATTGAATTATCTCCAGTTCCTCACCATCCGCAGCTATCTGACCTTGGTGTTCGCGGCGCTGGTGATCCTGCTGCTGGTGCTCGCGATATGGCCATGATCCGCGACTTTGCGCTTCAAGGCCTGACCCTGCAGGGCGCGCAGATGCTGCTGGTGCTTTTGATGGCGCCGCTGCTCACCGGATTCGTGCGCAAGGTGAAGGCGCGGCTGTTGAGCCGGCAGGGCCCGCCGCTGTTGCAGCCCTACCGCGACCTCATCCGCCTGCTGCGCAAGGACGTGGTGCTGGCCAATAACGCCTCCTGGCTGTTCCGCGTCATTCCCTATCTGGTGTTCGCCGCCACCTGGGTCGCCGCCTCGCTGGTGCCGACTTTCCGCAGCGGCCTGCTGTTCTCCTGGACCGCCGATCTGATCGCCATCATCGCCGTGCTCGGCAGCGCGCGATTCTTTCTGGCGCTGGCCGGGTTGGATGCCGGCACCAGCTTCGGCGGCATCGGCTCGAGCCGCGAGGTGATGATCGCCTCGCTCGCCGAGCCGGCCATGCTGATGATCGTCTTCGCCATCGCATTGATCGCCGGTTCGACCCAGCTTTCGACCATGGCCGCCTTCATGAATTCGGCCGAGGTCGGCTTGCGCGTCTCGCTCGGCCTGGCACTGATCGCGCTCGTCATCGTCGCCGTCGCCGAGAATGCGCGCATCCCGGTTGACAATCCGGCGACGCATCTTGAGCTCACGATGGTGCACGAAGCCATGGTGCTGGAATATTCCGGCCGCCACCTGGCGCTGATCGAGCTCGCCGCCTCGCTCAAGCTGTTGCTGTATGTCTCGCTGATCGCCTGTCTGTTCGCGCCATGGGGACTGGAGAATGCGGGCATCAGCCCGGCCGTCGTCGCGGCGGCGCCGCTGCTGATCGGCGCCGCAGCTTACGTCGGCAAGCTCGCGGTGCTGGGCTTCCTGCTGGCGGTGTTCGAGACCGCGATCGCCAAGATGCGCGTGTTCCGCGTGCCGGAGTTCCTCGGCGCCGCGCTGATGCTGGCCTTGCTGGCGACGTTGCTGCGCTTCGTATCGAGGAGCTTCTAGAGATGCAGGGCATCACTTTCGATATCGCGCATATGCTGGCCGGATCGCTGGTGCTGGTGAGCTTCATGCAACTGTATCAGGACCGGCTTTCGGCGCTGCTCAATATTTTCGCCTTGCACGCGCTGGTGCTGGCGATGTCGGTCGCCTATCAGGCCTTTGTGCAGGATGCGCCGCATCTCTACATCACCGCGCTGATCGCGCTGGTGTTCAAGGCCATCGTCATTCCGGTGGCGCTGCGTCGCATCGTGGTCAAGCTCGGCATTCATCGCGAGATCGAGAACGTGTTCGGCGTCGGCCTCGCCATGCTGTTCGGCATCGGCCTGGTGGCGCTGTCGATGGTGGTGATGCTGCGCGTGACCTCCGCCGCCGACCCCCTGGCGCGCGAAGACCTCGCCTTTGCACTCTCGGTGGTGCTGCTCGGCCTCTTGATGATGGTGACGCGGCGCAACGCGGTGAGCCTGGTGATCGGCTTCATGTCGCTGGAGAACGGGTTGGTGCTGGCGGCGACCGGCGCCAAGGGCATGCCGCTGGTGGTCGAGATCAGCGTCGCCTTCTCGGTGCTGATTGCCTTCATCGTCATCGGCATTTTCCTGTTCCGCATTCGCGAGCGTTTCGACACGGTGGATATGCAGGCGATGGATCGATTCCGCGGAGAGCAGCGATGACGATCGACGCGCTCACCGGCGTCCTGCTGATTCCGGCGCTGTCGGCGGCGCTGCTCGCCGTCTTGCCCGGCTACCGGCTGACGTCGCGGCTGAACATGCTGGCGGCGTTCCTCACTTTCGCGACCGCGGTGTCGCTGTTCGTTGTCGAGCCGGTGTCCGGCCGCTATCTGCTGGTCGACGACCTCAACAAGGTCTTCATCGTCCTCACCACCTTCGTGGCGTTCACCACCAGCGCCTTCAGCGCCAGTTACATCGGCCACGAGATCGAAATCGGCCGATTGAAGCTGAGCCATGTGCGGTTCTATCACGCCATGTACCAGGTGCTGATGTTCGCCATGAACCTGGCGCTGGTCGCCAATAATATCGGCCTCATGTGGGTGGCGATTGAGCTGGCCACGCTCACCACCGTGCTGATGGTCGGCATCTACCGCACCCATGAGGCGCTGGAAGCGGCGTGGAAATATTTCATCCTCGGCAGCGTCGGCATCGCGCTGGCTTTGTTCGGCACCATTCTCGTCTATATGGCGGCGCGGCCGGTGATCGGCGAAGGACCGGACGCCATGGTCTGGACCATCCTCGTCACCAAGGCGGCGAGCTTCGATCCCGATCTGCTCAACGTCGCTTTCGTGTTTCTGCTGCTCGGCTACGGCACCAAGGTCGGCCTCGCGCCCTTGCACGCCTGGCTGCCGGACGCGCATGCCGAGGGCCCGACACCGATTTCGGCGGTGCTGTCCGGGCTGTTGCTCAATGTCGCGCTGTACGCGCTGCTGCGCTTCAAGATGCTGCTGGCGCTCAACCCGGTGGCGATCGCGCCCGGCCCGCTGATGGTGACCATGGGCCTGATCTCGGCGGTGTTCGCCGCCTTCATGCTGTATCGCCGCCGCGACATCAAACGGATGTTCGCCTATTCGTCGATCGAGCACATGGGCATCATCGTCTTCGCTTTCGGCATGGGCGGGCCGCTGGCGAATTTCGCCGGGCTGCTGCACATGACCATGCATTCGCTGACCAAGTCGGCGATCTTCTTCGCGGTCGGCCACATCGCGCAGGTCAAGGGCACGCAGAAGATCGCCGATATGAGCGGCCTGACGGTGACCCATCCGGTGCTCGGCTGGGGACTGGTGCTCGGCGTCGTCGCCATTGCCGGCCTGCCGCCAATGGGCATCTTCATGTCGGAATTCCTGGTGGTGAGTTCGACCTTCGCCCGCGCGCCGTGGCTGGTGTTGATTCTGGCGGTCGCCATTCTGGCCGCGCTCGGCGGTCTGTTCATGAAGCTCAACACCATTGCCTTCGGCGAGCCGCGCGGATCGACCGCGCCGGTGGAGGCCTCTTACGTGCCGATGTTCGCGCATCTCGCCATCGTCTTCGTCGCGGGAATTTATATGCCGCCGGCTTTGGTGACCGGCTTCCAGAACGTCGCGAGGCTGTTGGGATGACGATGATCCTGTCGCACGCAACCGTGAAAGTGGATGGCTGGTGTGAGGCGATCGATCGCCTGGCTGGCGGCAGCTTGACGCTGCTCAGCCTGTGGGCCGATCCGCCGAACGTTAAAATGGCCACACTGGACGAGGCTAAAGGCGAGGTTTCCATTCTCAGTTATGCATGCCGCAACGGCCAGTATCCGACCGTCGGCGTGAAACATCCGCCGGCGATCCGGCTTGAGCGCGCCATCCGCGATCTGCACAAACTGGAAGCGATCGGTGCGAGCGACACGCGGCCGTGGCTCGTGCATACTGCGGCGCCATACGAATTCCTGCCGGCCGAGGGCGAGGCGCTGCATCAGATCGCGGTCGGCCCGGTGCATGCCGGCATCATCGAGCCGGGCCACTTCCGCTTCACCGCCAATGGCGAATACCTGGTGCGGCTGGAGCAGCGGCTCGGCTACGTCCACAAGGGCATCGAGAGCCTGATGACCGGCGCGACGCTCGACAAGGCAGCGAAGCTTGCCGCGCGCACCTCCGGCGACTCGACGGTCGCTTATAGTTTTGCCTTCGCGTTGGCCACCGAGACCGCGCTGAAATTCTCAGCCCCACCGCGCGCGATTTATTTGCGCGGCTTGATGGCCGAACTGGAACGGCTGGCCAATCATTTCGGCGATATCGGCGCGATCTGCAACGACGCGTCCTTCGCGCTGATGCATGCGCAATGCGGAATCCTGCGCGAATTGACGTTGCGCGCGGCCGAGGCCTGCTTCGGCCACCGGCTGATGATGGACGTCATCGTGCCGGGCGGCGTCGCGCTCGACCTCGCCGACGGCGGCGTCACGCAGCTGCGGGCCTTGCTGGCCGAAGTACAGCGGGTGTTTCCGCATCTGATCGAACTCTACGACAACACCGCCTCGCTGCAGGACCGCACCGTCACCACCGGCATCGTCAAGCCGGAATATGCCCGACAATTCGGCGCCGGCGGCTATGTCGGACGCGCCTCGGGCCGCAACGTCGATGCCCGCCGTCAGCCCGGCTACGCGCCCTATGACGCGCTCACCTTCACAGTGCCGGTGCTGGAGGCCGGCGACGTCAATGCGCGGGTCTGGATT
>JAQSCR010000397.1:8470-23767 GCA_029945495.1 Pseudolabrys sp.
TCCGCGAGGTCGAGCAGAGCCTCTCCCTTGTCGAGCAGATTCTCGCTGCGCTGCCGGCGGGCGATATCATGACGCCGGTGCCGCCCGGCGGCGGCGAAGGTTTGGCGCTGGTCGAGGCCTTCCGCGGCGACGTGCTGGTGTATCTGCGGCTCGACGATGCCGGCTGCGTGGCGCGCTGTCACCTGCGCGATGCGTCGTGGTTTCAGTGGCCGCTTCTGGAATCGGCAGCCGACGGGATTATCGTCGCCGACTTCCCGCTTTGTAACAAGTCGTTCAACTGCTCGTATTCGGGACACGACCTCTGATGCGCAAGACGATGATCGAGAGCCTGATGCGCGGGCCGCTCACCGAGCCGGCGCCACCGGTCGACGCGATCGCGCTCGCCGAGCTGGCCGAGAGCGTCAACCGCGCCGCGCGCGCGCGGCTCGGCCGCTCGCTGTCGATCCGCCACGTCGATGCCGGCTCCTGCAACGGCTGCGAACTCGAACTGCATGCCTTGAGCAATGCGTTCTACGATCTCGAACGCTTCGGCCTGCGTTTCGTCGCTTCGCCGCGCCATGCCGACGTGCTGACGGTGACCGGGCCGGTGACCCGCAATATGCGCGACGCCTTGCTGCGAACCTATGAGGCGATGCCCGATCCGAAATGGGTGGTCGCGATCGGCGGCTGCGCCGTCGACGGCGGCCTATTCGCGGGCAGCGCGGCCATCGTTGGCGGCGTCAAGGACGTGCTGCCGGTGGACATCACCATTCGCGGCTGCCCGCCGAACCCGCGCCAGTTGCTGGCCGGACTGCTGGCCCTGCTGAAGGTTTAGTCCGCGCTGCTGCCGAGCCGCCGCGCCATCGCCAGCGACAGCAGGCTGATGATGGCGGCGACGATCAGATAGTAGCTCGGCGCCACCGCGCTGCCGGTCGTTTCGATCAGCCAGACGTCGATGAACGGCGCAAAGCCGCCGAACACCGCGACTGCGACCGAATAGCTGATGGAGAGCCCGGTTGCACGCATGCGCGTGGCAAACAGCTCCGCCATCAAAGCCGGCAGCGCGCCGACGTTCAGCGCCGTCAGAACGCCGAGCGTGATCTGGACCAGCAGCAGCTTCTCGATGGTCGGCGCGCCGGCAAGCCAGGCGAACAGCGGCCAGGCCAGCGCGCCAAGCGCCAGCGCCGCGCCGGTCGCGATCGGCAGACGGCCCCAGCGATCGGACAGCAAGCCGACGAAGGGAACAACGATGACCTGGACGGAGGCCGTCAACAGCGCGGCGGCGAACGAGTCCGACGCGGTCAGGCCGAGCTCGCGCGCCGCGAAGGTCGGCATGAAGACGATGGTGTAGGTCGCGACCGTGCCGAGCACGATCAGGCCGGTGGCCGTCATCAACTGGCGCTTATGCGCCCGAAACAGCGATGCGACCGGCGACGCGCCGGCGCGCGCCGCCTTGACGTCGATGGTTTCCTGCAGGCGGCCGCGGATGTAATAGCCGACCGGCGCGATCAGCAGACCGAACAAGAATGGCAGCCGCCAGCCCCAGGCCTCGATCTGGTCGTTGCTCAACGTCCGTGTGATGGCAAAGCCGAACCCGGTCGCCAGCATGGCGGCGACGCCCTGGCTGGCGAACTGCCAACTGGCCAGATAGCCGCGCCGCGCCGCGTCGGTTTCGGCGAGAAAGGCGGTGGCGCCGCCGAATTCGCCGCCGACGGCAAATCCCTGCACCGTGCGCGCGAGAACCAGGATGGCCGGCGCCAGGATGCCGATCGAGCGATAATCCGGCAAGAACACGATAGCCGCCGATGCCGCCGTCATCATCGCGATCGAGAGCAGGATGGCGCTCTTGCGGCCGTGCCGGTCGGCATAGGCGCCGAGTACGACCGCGCCGAGCGGGCGCATGACGAAGGTGACGCCGAAAGTCAGGAACGTCAGCAGCAGGGAGACGCCCGGCGTTTCGGCCGGAAAGAACACAGTTGAAATGATGCCGGCGAAATAGCCATAGACGACGATCTCGAACCAGTCGAGGGCGTTGCCGAGACAGACGGCGACAACGTCGCCCCGGCGGGTCGCTGGCTTGGAATCAACAAGCATAAAAGCGGCTTTAGGCGGGAGACAATATAATATTTATATATTGAACATGACATCGCGGTCACGGCAATCGCTCATCGCGGCAATTGTTGAATGCGGCAAGGGACCGGTTGATAAACAGCAATCGGCCGTCAGGTCGCCTTTCGGCGCGCCAATTTCTCGAACTTCGGCCGCAGCCGGATGACCTGCCCGCGCTGCGGTCCTTTGACCCTATTTTCCAGCTCATGACAAAAGGCCGACAGTTCGGCCTCCGAGATGTCGTGGACCTTCAGCCGCAGCTCGAGCTCGGCCATTTCGAGCAGTGCCGCCGCGCTGTCGCATTTGCAGGCCCGAACGACCTGGATCGCTTCGCTGATCGAGCCCAGAACGTCTTCAAGCGGCTTCATGGTTTGCTCCCCTGCATCGATCTTTCCTGCCATGCCACCGCGTGCGAGGTCGTCTTGATCCAGGCTTCGGTCGGCATCACATTCCCCCAGAGTCCCATCATCTGACACACGAAGGCATGCACGTCCGCGGGCGACCGGCCGCCGAGGCCGTGACTGGCGGAGGCATCCGCGAGATAGGTGACGCGATGGCCGCGGTGAAACGCCTCAATCGCAGTCGACAAACAGGCTGCCTCGCCGGCGAAGCCGGCGATGACGAAGTTGCCGCTGTTGTTGGTCATCACCTCGGCAAAATGCCGGCTCGTATAACAAGACGGCTGCTTGCGCTCGAAAATCGAATCCGAGCCATGCGGCTCGAAGCCCCTGATCCAGCCCGAGAAGCGGGTCGCCGGGTTGAAGAACGTCGAGCCGAGCCAGCGCGTATAGGCGACCGGGATTCCCATCAGTCGCGCATGCGCCAGCGCATCGCGGCAATTGGCGAGCGCCGCTTCGACGTTCGGGATTGCCAGCGCGCGCGACGTCGTCAGATATTCCTCCTGCATATCGACCAGCACGAGGGTCGGCAGTGCCGCCGAATTGGTGAAGGCGCGCAGATCGATGACCTGGTTCACGCTTGCCTCAATGCCCCGGGACGCGCTTGGTCGCGCGCCGCTGACTTCTCGAGAACGCCGGCGGCATGCCAGCGGCCCTCCGGTCTGATGATGACGTAAGGATCGGACTCGATCGAAACCGCGTCGGGATGACGGTCGACGTCGAGCAATATCTCGACGAAACCGAATTCGGAGAACGCCAGCTCACGCGCTTCGTTCGGCACGCGGAAGCCGAATTGGCCGTACCAATCGACCAGGCTCTTTTCCGACTGGCCATAGATGCGCGTATAGCCCTTCATCCGGCACATCTCGATGCCGGCGCGGATCATCTGCCGCGCCAGCTTGTGGCCGCGGAATTCACGCCGCACGGCCAGCCGCTCGAGTTTGGCGAAATCGGCGAAATAGCGGATGCGAAGACAGGCGGCCGGCTCCTGCCCGACATAACCCAACAGATGGGTCGCCGAAAAATCGTTGCCGTCGAATTCCTCGCCATAGGGGCAGCGCTGTTCGGCCATATAGACGGCGCTGCGCACGGCGAACACGCGCGTCAGCTCTTCCATGGTGCGCGCCACCGTCACCGACGGCTGCGGCGTCTCGATGTCGGGTAGATAGTTGTCATAGATCGGCTGCAGCGGCGCTTCGGGTTGCGCGCGGGTGTATTTATAGACGCTGTCGCTGACGAGGCCGTCGTAACTGGCGCCGCAGGTGAAGCCGAGGCCTTCGAGCGTATACTTGCCCTCGGGCGTGGAGGCGCAGGAATAGACATCGACGTCGCGATAGAGCGGCGTGCTGATCTTCTGCAAGGTCAGCGACATGCCGCCGGCCAGCGCCCCCCAGGCATGGGTGCACCAGATATAGATACCGGCGGGCTTCTCATGTTGCGACGCCAAGAGCGACGTGTCCGGGTCGGTGCCTTTGAAGGTGCCGGCGACAAGCTGTCGCAACCCTTCATGATTGAGCATCAGATAGGCCTGGAAGCCTTCCGGCCGGCGCTCCCTGGAATTGAAGTTTTCGCGCCGGGCGATCGCCCAGAACGAATCCGGGTTGTGCGAGACGACGCGGTGAACGACTTCGGTGTCGCCGAGTCCGGGGATGTCCTGCCGCGCGCGGTCCACCAGCATGTCGATTTCGGCACCCGTTGGTGTGAAGACCACCAGGCGACGCGCCAAACGGCGGGGATCGATATGGCCGAGCGTGTGATCGGCGTTCGGCCGGCGCTGCTTGCGCGCCGGTTGCTCTGCCGTGTCTTTCGCGCAAATTGCGCCCTGTGGTTGTATTGACGGTGCCTCGCCTGCGTCGGCGGATTGCGAAGAGGCCCATGATCCCGGGTTTTCCGACGCTTTAGTCACTGCCAATTGCGGACCGAGAACATTCATCGCGCGCACTCACTTGTTGTACAGCCTTGAAGACTCTGCGATTGTTTATCCGGATTGGGGGGAGCGGTATGCACCGTCTGACGACGCAGCGTGAGCCGCGGAAGGATCACACGGCGGCGGCAATGCCCGCGGACAAAGCCGACTGGGAAAGCATCCGGATTTTTCTCGAGATCGTCCGGTCCGGCAGCTTCCGCGCGGCGGCTGACCGCCTCGGTATGTCATTCAGCGTCGTGCGCCGGCGCGTCGTCGCGCTTGAGCAAAATCTCGGCACCTTGCTGATGACCCGACATACCGGCGGCATCCGGCTGACCGCCGAAGGCGAACGGATTGCGGCGGCCGCGCGCCAGATGGAAGTCGCGTCGCACGATATCGTCCGCATCAATGAATCGATTTCCCCGCAGATCTCCGGCAACGTCAAAATCTCGACCACGGAGGGCACCGGCACTTTCTGGTTGATTCCGAGACTGGTCGAGCTGCAACGCGCCTATCCCGGCCTGCTCATCGATTTCAATTGCACGATGAACCCGGCCGACGTGTCGAACCTGGAAGCCGACGTCTCGGTGCAACTGCGGCGGCCCTCGTCGCCGGATTTGAAAATCACCAAGCTCGGCCGGCTGCACACGATGCCGTTCGCCGCCCAATCCTACATCGATCTGTTCGGCCTGCCGGCCGACATCCAGGACATGGCGCGACATCGCTACGCTCTGCATATCTCCGAACAGACGCAGGCCAAGAAGCTGTTCACCGATCTGTTTCCGGGACGGCCATGGTCCGGGCTGGTTGCGATGACCACCAACACGGCGAGCGCGCATCTCTGGGCGATCTCAAAAGGCATCGGCATCGGCTGGTTGCCGACCTACGCACATCTGATTGGCGGTCGCATCGTACCGGTCGAGGCCGGGCCGCGATTTCATCTCGATATATGGCTGGCCTATCACCCCGATGTCACCAAGATCGCGCGCGTTCGCCGCGTCATCGACTGGATCAAGGAGTCGTTTGACTCCAAAAAGTTTCCGTGGTTTGGCGATGAGTTCATCCACCCTTACGACCTGCCGAAGAGTTACCTTGGACAGCCGCTGATCAACCTGTTCGAGGGCTTCGTGCAATATCCCGCTCTGCAGCCGAACGACTTCCCTGGTCTAGTCGATCTCCAGAAGCCCGTTTTGCCCGAACCGACGCAGACCTAATCACCCGCAGCCGAGGCTCGCATTCAATGAACTCCGACCGTCGAAACAATCTCAGCAGAAAACTTGACCCGCTCGATATTCTGGTTGGCAAGCGCATCCGCACGCAGCGCCTGGTCCGCAAGATGTCGCAGTCCGAACTGGGCAAGCAACTGGGCATTACGTTTCAACAGATTCAGAAATATGAAAGCGGCGTCAATCGCGTCGGCGCCGGCCGCCTGCAGACGATCGCCAAGATTTTCGATCTGCCGGTGAGCGTCTTCTTCGGCGAAGATAACGCGACACTGGATGCGAGCGACGCCGCCAACGAAACCGTGCTGAATTTTCTCAACACGGCGCGGGCCGTCAAGCTGCTGAAGGATTTCTCCCGCATCAAGGACCCGGCGATCCAGCAGGCCGTCGTCGCGCTGGTCGAGAAGATCGCCGACGCCTGAGCGGTTTCGCCCTTCGCCCGACCAAGCCTGGCGAGGCCGCGGCCGCGACAGTCAACGCCGCCGGCCTGCCGCCATAACCAGGGCCTGAGCGGACATGCCGTTATCGGTCCAGGCCTGGCGGCGCCGGTGACCGCGCCCGCGGAACCAAGCAGGCATCGTCACGACATGGATGACAAGGACAGAGCTTCAGGCTTAGGCTAGGCTTTTGTCACCGGGGCAAACCCGGCGTCATACGAGGGGCCTTGCCATGTCAAAATCGCGTCTGCTGCTCGCACTCGCCGTACCGGCGATGCTGATTGTTACGCCGCTTGCCGCCAAAACCCTGGTGTTCTGCTCCGAAGGCAGCCCGGAGAACTTCTATCCCGGCATCAACACCACCGGCACATCGTTCGACGCCAACAGCCAGATCTACAGCCGCATCGTCGACTTCGAGCGCGGCACCACCAAGGTCATCCCCGGCCTCGCCGAAAAGTGGGATATCTCGGCGGACGGCACCGTTTACACATTCCACCTGCGCAAGGGCGTGAAGTGGCATTCCAACGCCAATTTCAAGCCGACCCGCGACCTGAACGCCGATGACATCATCTTCGCCATCGAGCGGCAGTGGAAAGAGAGCAATCCCTATTTCAAGGTGACCAGCTCCAATCATTCCTACTTCAACGACATGGGCATGCCGAAGCTGCTCAAATCGGTCGACAAAGTCGACGATTATACGGTGAAGATCACGCTCAACGCCGCGGAAGCGCCGTTCCTGTCCGACCTCGCGATGGAATATGCCGGCATCCAGTCCAAGGAATATGCCGACGCCATGCTCAAGGCCGGCACACCGGAAAAGCTCGATCAGGAGCCGATCGGCTCGGGCCCCTTCATGCTGGTGCAGTACCAGAAGGACGCCATCATCCGTTACAAGGCGTTCCCGCAATTCTGGGGCGGCAAGGCCAAGATCGACGACCTGATCTTCGCCATCACGCCGGACGCCTCCGTGCGCTGGGCCAAGCTGCAGAAGGGCGAATGCCACGTCATGCCCTATCCGAACCCGGCCGATCTCGACGCGATCCGCAAGGATCCCAACGTGACGGTGCTGGAACAGCCGGGCCTCAATATCGGCTATCTCGCCTATAACACCACCAAGAAGCCGTTCGACGACGTGCGCGTGCGCAAGGCGTTCAACATGGCGATGAACAAGCAGGCGATCATCGACGCGGTGTACCTGTCGACCGGCGTCGCCGCCACCAACCCGATCCCGCCGACGATGTGGTCGTACAACAAGAGCATCAAGGACGATCCGTACAATCCGGAAGCCGCCAAGAAGCTTCTGGCCGAAGCCGGCTACCCGAACGGTCTGGAAACCGACCTGTGGGCGATGCCGGTGCAGCGGCCGTACAACCCGAACGCCAAGCGCATCGCCGAGCTGATGCAGGCCGACCTCGCCAAGATCGGCGTCAAAGCCGAGATCAAGAGCTTCGAATGGGGCGAATACCGCAAGCGCGCGCAGGCCGGCGAACACCAGATGGCCCAGCTCGGCTGGACCGGCGACAACGGCGACCCGGACAACTTCCTGAACACGCTGCTGGGTTGCTCCGCCGCTAAATCGAACGGCTCGAACATCGCCAAGTTCTGCTACCAGCCGTTCGAGGATCTGGTGCAGAAGGCGAAGAGCGTCAGCGACCAGGCCGAGCGCACCGCACTTTACGAAAAAGCGCAGGTGATCTTCAAGGAACAGGCGCCGTGGTTCACCATCGCGCATTCGGTGCAGTTGAAGCCGGTGCGCAAAGAGGTCGTCGACTTCAAGCTCTCACCGTTCGGCCGGCACACTTTCTACGGGGTCGATATCAAGTAGGCGTAGGCCACGCCTTATGTTTCGCTTTGTCCTGACGCGGGTCACCCTGATCGTTCCGACCTTCATCGGGATTACGCTGCTCGTGTTCGTTCTGATCCGCCTCATTCCGGGCGATCCGATCGAGACCATGGCGGGGGAGCGCGGCCTCGATGCCGCGCTCCATGAGCGGCTGTTGCAGGAGTACGGGCTCGATCGGCCCGTGCTGGTGCAGTACTGGTTCTATCTCTTGCGATTGCTGCATGGCGACCTCGGCCGCTCCATCGTCACCCACAAGCCGGTGATCGAGGAATTCGCCAGCCTGTTTCCGGCGACGGTGGAACTTTCGCTGTGCGCGATCCTGTTCGCGCTCTGCCTCGGCCTGCCGGCCGGCATCATCGCGGCGGTGCGCCGCAACTCCATATTTGATCACGGCGTCATGGGCGTGTCGCTGACCGGCTACTCGATGCCGATCTTCTGGTGGGGCCTGTTGCTGATCCTACTGTTCTCGGTGCAGCTCGGCTGGACGCCGGTGTCGGGCCGCATCTCGGTCTTGTATTTCGTCCAGCCGGTGACCGGATTTCTGCTGATCGATACGCTGCTGTCGGGCGAAAGCGGCGCCTTCACTTCGGCGCTGTCGCATCTCGTATTGCCGACCATTGTCCTAGGCACCGTGCCGCTCGCCGTGATCGCCCGCATGACACGCTCGGCGATGCTGGAAGTGCTCGGCGAAGACTATATCCGCACCGCCCGCGCCAAAGGCCTCTCCAATTTCCGCGTCATCGCCATTCATGCGCTGCGCAATGCGCTGATCCCGATCGTCACGGTGATCGGCCTGCAGGTCGGCCTGCTGTTTACCGGCGCGATCCTGACCGAGACGATCTTCTCCTGGCCCGGCGTCGGAAAATGGCTGATCGAAGGTATCAACCGACGCGACTATCCGATCCTGCAAGGCGGCACCTTGCTGATCGGCGCCATCATCATGACCGTCAACCTCCTGGTCGACGTGACCTATGGCATGATCAATCCGCGCATCCGGCGGCCGCGATGACCGTAAACACCAGCACCATCACCAAAGTCCTGGTCCGCCCTGCCGAGCCCCCGCATCCGTTCTTTGAGTTCTATTCCTACTTCCGGCAGAACACCGGCGCGGTGATCGGCCTGTGGATCATCGTTGCGCTCGCGGTCCTGGCCGTGACCGCTGACTTTGTCGCACCCTACTCGCCGATCGTCACCAACAATGCCGCCTTCCTCAAACCGCCGTTCTGGCAGGCGGGCGGCTCCCTCGCACATCCGCTCGGCACCGACGCCATCGGCCGCGACATGCTGTCGCGCCTGATCCACGGCACGCGGCTGTCGCTGCTGATCGGCTTTACCGTCATCTCGATCTCCATCGTGGTCGGCACCACGTTGGGCCTGATCGCCGGCTTCTATCGCGGCATCATCGAAATCGCGATCATGCGGCTGATGGACATCATCCTGACGCTGCCGAGCTTGCTGCTGGCCATCGTCATCGTCGCCATCCTCGGCCCCGGCGTCAGCAATGCCCTGCTCGCAGTCGCCATCGTCCTGCTGCCGCATTATGTCCGCATCGCGCGCGCCGCCATTATTACGGAGACCGCGAAGGACTACGTCACCGCCGCCAAGGTCAGCGGCGCGGGCAGCATCCGATTGATGGTCAAGGAAATTTTGCCGAACTGCATGGCGCCGCTGATCGTGCAAGCGACGCTCGGCATTTCCACCGCCATTCTCGATGCCGCCGCGCTCGGCTTTCTCGGGCTCGGCGCGCAGCCGCCGACACCGGAGTGGGGCACCATGCTGGCCGACGCGCGCGAATTCGTGCTGCGCGCCTGGTGGGTGGTGACGTTTCCGGGCCTGATGATCCTGATCACCGTGCTCGCCTTCAACCTACTCGGCGACGGCCTGCGCGACGCGCTCGACCCGAAACTGAAGAGCTAGTCTATGGCTGTGCTCGAAATCGACAACCTGACCGTGGAATTCCCGTCAGCCGGCGCCCCGTTGCGCGCGGTCGATGGCGTGTCGCTGCGCGTCGAGCATGGCGAGGTGCTCGGCATCGTCGGTGAATCTGGCTCGGGCAAGAGCGTTTCCATGCTGGCGCTGATGGGGCTCATTCCCTATCCGGGCAGCTTTCACGCCGACCGCATGGCCTTCGACGGCCACGATCTGCTGTCGCTGCCGGATAACGAGCGCCGCAAGCTCACCGGCAAGGACATGGCGATGATCTTTCAGGAGCCGGCAACCAGCCTGAACCCGTCCTTCACTGTCGGCTTCCAGATCGTCGAGACTTTGCGCGTCCATATGAAGATGGACCGCAAGCAGGCGCATCGACGCGCCATCGAATTGCTTGAACAGGTCGGCATTCCGGCGCCCGAAAGCCGCCTCGACGCCTATCCGCATCAGCTTTCCGGCGGCATGAACCAGCGCGTCATGATCGCGATGGCCATCGCCTGCAATCCGAAACTGCTGATCGCCGACGAACCGACCACCGCGCTCGACGTCACCATCCAGGCGCAGATTCTCGATCTGTTGCTGTCGTTGCAACGCGAATACGGCATGGCGCTCGTTCTCATCACCCACAATATGAGCGTGGTCGCCAACGTCGCGCAGCGCGTGATGGTGATGTATTGCGGTCAGGTGATGGAAGAGCGTCCAGCGCGCGAACTGTTCACTTCACCGCAACATCCATACACCGCGGCGCTGCTGGCGGCACGTCCCGAAAGCCGTATCGGCGACCGGCTGGCGACGATTCCGGGCAGCGTGCCGAGCCTGTTGGAACGCCCCTCCGGTTGCCTGTTCGGCCCGCGCTGCGCTTATGCGACGCCACTCACTGAGCGCGAGCGCCCTGCATTGCGGCCGTGGATGGATGGCGCGGTGCGCTGTCATTATCCACTCGGCGATCCGACACGCGACGCGCGCATCGCGCAAGACAGGAAAAATGACCGCCAGGCCGAGACGGAACCTGCGCCGTGAGCCCGCTCGTCACCGCCAAGGACCTGGTCCGCGTGTACCGTTCGAAAAGCGGTCCGCTGAGTAAGCCGCAGGAATTGCGCGCGGTTGGCGGCGTGTCGTTTTCAATCGACGCCGGACGCACGCTGGCGATCGTCGGTGAATCCGGCTGCGGCAAATCCACGTTGGCGCGGCTGATCACCTTGATCGAGAAGCCGGACGCCGGAACGCTGTCGCTCGACGGCGCCGACGCACTCGATCCGGCAAATGCGGGAACGCTGCGCCGCACCGTGCAACTGGTGTTCCAGAATCCTTACGGCTCGCTCAATCCGCGCAAGACCGTGGGACAAATTCTGGAAGAGCCGTTGATCATCAACACCAGCCTGCGCAAAGCCGAACGTCAAGTGCAGGCGCTGGCGATGATGCAGCGCGTGGGCCTCGGTCCCGAGCATGCGCGCCGCTACCCGCACATGTTTTCCGGCGGCCAGCGCCAGCGCATAGCCATTGCCCGCGCTCTGATGTTGCAGCCGAAGCTGCTGATCGCCGACGAACCGGTCTCGGCGCTGGACGTTTCGGTGCAGGCGCAGGTGCTCAATCTGCTGCTCGATCTGCAGCAGCAGTTCGGCCTCGCCTATATGTTCATTTCGCACGATCTCGCGGTGGTGCAGTATCTCGCGCACGACGTATTGGTCATGTATCTGGGCCTGGCCGTCGAACATGGCCCCAAGGACCTCATTTTCGGCAAGCCGCTGCATCCCTATACGCAGGCGCTGCTGGCTTCGACGCCGGCGCTCGGCGGCATGCGCCACCCGCACAAGATGGCCAAGGGCGAAGTGCCCTCGCCGCTCGATGTGCCGAAAGGATGCGTCTTCGCCACGCGCTGTCCGCACGTCACCGATCTGTGCCGCGCCGAGCGGCCTCCCTTACGCCCGGTCGGCGGCCGGCTGGTGGCGTGCCACTACGCCGAACGGTTTCTGGACGAGCCGGCGCAAGTGGTCAGCTCAATTCCCGCCGCACAATCGCCGCGCCCTCAACCATCGCCTTGAGTTTGCCGAAGGCGACGTCGCGCGGCAGGTATTTCATGCCGCAGTCGGGTGCCGGAATCAGGCGATCCGAACTCATATACTCAAGTCCCTTGCGGATGCGCGCCGCCACGGTTTCCGCCGTCTCGACCTTCAGGTCGCCGAGATTGAGCACGCCGAGCATGATCTTCTTCGGCGCCATATCCGTCAAAACTCCGAGATCGACATTCGGCTGCGCCGCTTCGATCGAGATCGTGCCGGCGACCGTGTCGGCCAACTCGGCCAGAAACGCATAGTGTTGCGGCTTGTTGTCGCCTGGCACGACCGCGGCATAGCCGAAGCACAGATGCACGACGGTCGGCACCGTGACGCCTTGCAGCGCGCGGTTGATCGCCTTGACGGCATAGCGCCGCGCCTCCTCGGGATTGTTGCGGACCCAGGGTTCGTCGAGCTGGATCACATCGGCGCCGGCCCGCACCAGGTCGAGCACCTCCTCATTGACCGCGACGGCCATGTCCATAGCAAGCGCCTCGGCGTCCTTGTAGTACTCGTCGTGCGCCTGCTGGCCCATCGTGAACGGCCCGGGCAGCGTGATCTTGGCGGTGCGGTCGGTGTTGCTGCGGAGAAACTGCATGTCGCGCACTTCGATCGGCCCCGGCCGCCGGATCTTGCCGATCACGCGCGGCACCGGCGTCATCTGGCCCGAGCGCGCCTTGACGAAGCCCGGTTTGCTGATGTCGATGCCTTCGAGCGCGGTGGCGAAACGGTTCGAATAACTCTCGCGCCGCATTTCGCCGTCGGTGATGACGTCGATGCCGGCCCGCTCCATGTCGCGGATGGCAACGATGGTGGCGTCGTCCTGCGCCTGCTCCAGGAACTGCTCCGGCACGCGCCACATCTCCTTCATGCGTACGCGCGGCACAACCTTCGACAGCATCTCGCGGTCGACCAGCCAGTCCGGCTGCGGATAGCTGCCGACGACTGTGGTGGGGAAAAAAATTTCGGCCATTACAGTCTCCAGAATTGAAAAAATCTAGACGGTCGCAAGTCGCGCGGGCGTGACTGGCTCCGGCGAGGCCGTACGCCGGCCGGCCGTCTGCCAGACCAGCGTGCGGCGCTCGATGGCGCGGACGATGAGGTCGAACATGACCGAGAGGGCGAGCACGACAATGATCGCGGCGAAGACGCGCGGGCTGTCGAGAATAGTGCGGTTCATGGTCACCAGATAGCCGATGCCGCTGGCCGAGGTGAGCATTTCGGAGACGACGACGCCGATGATGGTCAAGGCGCCGCCGAGGCGCAGGCCCGCGAGTACGGTCGGGATCGAGGCCGGGATGATGACGCGGGCAATCAATTGCGGCAGCGTCGCGCCCATACTGCGGGCGGCGAGCAGATATTGCTCGTCGATGGTGCGGATGCCGGCGGCGGTCGACAGCATCACCGGGAAAAAGCCATAGACGCCGGCAAAGGCGATCTTGGATTCCGAGCCGATGCCGAACCAGGCGGTGAAGATCGGATAGAGGATCACGATCGGCACGGCGTAGAGGCTGGAGAACACCGGCAGCATCAAATGGCGCAAGGTCGCTACGCCGCCGACGACCGCGCCGAACAGAATGCCGGCGCCGCAGGCGATCAGCATGGCGATCGCGACCTCGTAAAGCGTCACCATCAGGGCGCTGCCATAGATCGCACGGTCGAGCCACAGGACAGTGAGCGTCTTGCTCAGCGGCGGGACGAAAAGTTCGGGCAGCAGGCCGAGCCGCGGCACCGCCTCCCAGGCGACGAGAAGCAGCAAGCCGATCAGGCGGCGGACGGTGCGCGGCGATGGGCGGTTCATGCGCGGCGCCTCATTGCACATCTCGGATCTGGTGCCAGATCCGCTCCCGCAGGGCGCCGAACACATCGGTCGCCATCATCTGGTAGGTGCGCGGCCGCGGCAGGTCGATCGGGACGCGGTCGAGGATGCGACCCGGACGCGCCGACATGACGATGACCTCGTCGGCGAGATAGACCGCCTCGGTCAGGCTATGCGTGATGAACACCACGGTCTTCGACGTCTGTTCCCAGATTCGCAGCAATTCATGACCCATGGTCATGCGCGTCTGCTCGTCGAGCGCAGCGAACGGCTCATCCATCAACAGTACCGGAGGATCTTGTACCAGGCCGCGGGCAATCGACACGCGCTGCTTCATGCCGCCGGACAATTCGTGCGGGTAGCGGCCGCCGAAGCCGGCAAGGCCGACGAGATTGAGCATTGCTTCGGCGCGCGCCCGCCGCTCGTCGCGCGGCGCCTGCTTGAGCACCAGCGGGAATTCGACGTTCTCGACCGCGGTCAGCCAGGGAAACAGGCTCGCCTCCTGGAACACGACGCCGACCCGGGATGGGTCCGGGGTCGCGATCGGCCGGCCTTCGCAGAGGATGGTGCCGGATGTCGCGGTGCGCAGCCCCGCCAGCATCATCAGCAGCGACGTCTTGCCGCAACCGGACGGTCCGACGATCACCACGAAGCGGCCGGCCGGGACGGTCAGATCGATATTGGAAAGCGCCGGCACCGCGCCGTCGCGCCCGGCATAGACGTGGCCGAGGCCGCGCACCTCCACGGCCGTCGTCGCCTGCTCGTGGCGGGGATTTAACTGCGCCACGTGCTGCATCGCGCCTCCAGAGATCGCACCAGTTCGTTGAACGCCATCGCCGCCACCGCCAGCACGATCACACCCGCGAACAACTGCGGCAGCATGAAATTCTCGCCCCAGTTGGCGATCATGTGTCCAACGCCGGTACGCGAGGCGTACATTTCGGCGATCATGACGCCGGTGAAATTGAAGATCATCGAGATCCGCAACGTCTCGAGCAAGATCGGCATCATGCTCGGGATATAGATGCGGCGCAGGATCTGCGCGCGGGTCGCGCCGTAAGATTGCGCCACCAGTACATATTCGGCCTTGACCGATTCGACTGCCGCGCTCGCGCTCATGATGACGATGAAGACGGTCGAGAACGTCGCATAGGCGACTTTCTGTCCGAAGCCGATGCCGAAGGCGAGGATGAACATCGGCAGGAATATCGATTTCGGAATGCTGAAGAAATAGAACAGCATCGGCCGGAAGATCGCGCCGAAATAGGCGTTTTCGGCCGCCAGCACGCCGATAGCGCCGCCGAGCGGCACGGCGATGATGAAGGCCACCAGCACCTCGGCCGTCGTCACCACCATCGCTTCCTGGAAGTCGCCGCGACGGAGAATGACACTGAGCGTTTCCAGCACCTCCGACAGCGGCGGCAACAGCATCGGGTTGACGATTCCCGCGCGCGGCAGGAACTCCCACGCGCCGAGAAACGCCGCCAAAAACGCGATCCGTATCAGGAGGACGGCCGGTCTGCTCATGGCGCCGAGGGCCTCGCCGTTCTAGTGGTCCGATTCTAACATTCGCATCCCTTCGCGGAGGCACTTTTGCGAA